>CAUZJP010000008.1:0-15158 GCA_963580235.1 Candidatus Thalassarchaeaceae archaeon | reverse complement strand
CAGGGTAGCCGGGATAGTTCTCAATGTCAGAGGTGAGCATCAGTTGGCCGCCCGAGGCGTAGCCGGCGAACATCAGTGGTTCGAGCATGGCGCGGGCTGCGTAGAGGCCCGCTGTGTAGCCGGCGGGGCCCGAGCCGATGATGATTACGTTACGCACTCCCTCGGTCATCAAACCGCTCGGGGAGCCGGGGAGTCTTGAACCTTGAGAGCGAGTCCATTCACTCTAACATCCGAGCAACCGCTTGGATTGCGGCTCTCGCGTGTGGTTCGAGGCGAGGGCCGATGTGCTCAGGCTCGGCGCCTGGACCTATGATTCCGAGGCCGATGGGCTTGCCAGTCTCCAACTGCAGTTGCACGATACCGTCGATGACTGCGTTCCCCATGGCTGCGCCGTGCTGCGTCTCGCCCTTCTCGATGATTCCGAGTATCGCGGCAGCTTCTATGTCCTCGTCGGCTAACAACCGTTTCAGGGCAAGTGGCGCCTCCATACTGCCGGGAACCCAGACCACCTCAGCCACCTGAAGACCCATGACTACCGCTTCAGCGCGTGCGAACTCAAGCATCCGTTCGACTTCGGCCTGGTGGAATTCTCCACAGACGATTCCGATTCTGGCGCTCACTGGTTCACCCCTTGCATTCGCTCGATGGTGTCCACGGTGGCCACGGTCTGGCTGTCGAACTCAATGTTGAGATGATCTCCCACACCCTTTCCAAGGATGGTGGTTCGCTGCAGAGTTTCGGGAATGAGATGGACATCGAAAGTGCCGATTTCGGAGTCCGTCTGTCCCACTGTGAGGCTGATTCCGTCGATGGCGATGAAGCCCTTCTCGAGGATGTAGCGCATCCATTCCGCATCGACCTGTAGTCGTAGGTCGTGGACCCCTTCATCGCTTACCAGTCCGACGATTTCACTGATGCATGAGATGTGTCCAGAGAGGATGTGCCCACCCACTTCGTCACCGAATTTGAGGGACCGCTCAAGGTTCAGTTCCGCCCCGGTTTCGGCTTCGTTGAGGGTGGTTAGTGTGAGGCTCTCTTGGATGACATCGAAGGTCAGTTCGTCACCCTCTGAAGACACTACCGTCAAGCAGACTCCGTCCACTGCAACCGACTCTCCGCCTGACAGACCGGATGAGAAGTCAGCCGGTGAAGTGACCGTGAGCCGCATCAGGTCTCCTCTCATGTCGGAGTTTACGACGGTGCCCACTGCACGGATGATTCCAGTGAACATCACTGGTCGCCCCCGTTTTCGTCGCGAAGTTTGAGGATTCGCTCGATGATCTTGCGAGTGCCGTCCAAGTCGTCACTCAACCCCTCCACCCGCGTCACCTTGATTTCGGACTTCCCACGTCGGGCGAGTTCCTCCTTGATCCACGTTTCTGCGTGGTCTTGGTCGTAACCGAGTGCAATGACATCGGGATTCACCTCGTCGAGGATGTCGAACATCGATTTTGAGGGCGGGCCGCCGATGATAGCCTCATCCACCGGTTTTAGCGCGCCGACCATTCGGCGGCGCAGGTCTTGGCCGGTGACAGGTTCGTGCTTTCGCTTGCGGACTGTGTCATCATGCGCCACTACAACCGTCAGGTGGTCTCCCAGTTCCTTTGCCTGCTCAAGGTAGTGCAAATGGCCAGCGTGAAGCAGGTCGAAGACGCCAACTGCCATCACTCGGACCATTTCGCTCGCATTCGCCAATCGCTCCACTCCTAACAAACTCACGCCTACTCAAAGGCGGACAAAAGATCCGCTCCCGTAAGGAAGGGAATGCCCCTCGCCTCGCCGTACGCACGCGCATTCTCGACCGACAGGGCGCTGTCGCCGTCCGGTTGCAGCATCTCTGCGCCGATTGTGCAGGGGACAATGCCGGCAAGCCGAGCGATTGCCACCGCCAATTCTGTGTGGCCCTGCCGATTCTCAAAGCCGCCGGGTGCTTCGCGGCAGAGTGGAATGTGTCCCGGCGTGCGGAACTCCGCTCCGAGTGCCGCAATCGCGCGCTCACTATCAGCGCCGTCAGCAAGCAGTTCTTGGCTCAGTTCGCCGAACCGGCGAGTGGTCAGGGAGCGGTCGTGGTCGGTGATTCCGGTGTAGGTTTCGCGGTGGTTGAGGGAGAGGGTGAAGGCGGAGCGGTTGTCGTATTGCAGGTCGTTTGTCACGAGTTCGCCCAATACTGGATTCTCAGCCACCAATTCGGGGTGGGCGTGGATATCTTGCAGATAGGGAAGCCCGAACATCTCTCCCACATCGTCACCGATGGCGAGGAAAAGGAGGCCGCCACAGTCCTTTCGAAGTTGGCGCATTACCGCGGGAGTAGCGGCTGTTGCCGGCCACAGCAGGTCAGTCTCCTGCTCGCGGAAGTCTGAATCGAAGACGAGGACGGGTTCACCACGGCTGAAGGCGGTGATGGCGCGCGAGAGAGCGGATTCGCTCATGGCGCGCCCATCGAGCACTCGTTCTCAATGCTTCGCACCCATCACGCGAGGGAGGATTAGCCTAAGCGATGACTATTCATGAGATAACAGACACCCACATGATGGAGAATTACATGCGATTTGCTTCAGTTGATGGCAGATTAGCGGCTTTGCTGTTGGCATTTTTATTCGCGCTAAGCGTTTTTTCAGTACCGAGCAGTGCAAATCAAAGTAATGGCACGAGTGCAGTACAGTTTGTCGATGTGAGCGCTTCGGTAGGATTGGCGGTCATTGACCCCGGCCCGGTTACCGATTGGGCAGCATATGGTCCAGGCATCGCTTGGGGGGACTACGATGACGATGGCGACCTCGACCTTTTTGTGACAGCTCGCTTCGATCAACTAGGGCTTGAAGCCGAGGAGGATTTGCCTGAGGGAAGCACACAAGCGGCAATCGATGCGGCAGTGGCTGAAAATTCAGTGGGCAGAACCCATCTCATGAGAAACGACGGAGGAATCTTCACTGATGTGTCAGAAGAGGCAGGAGTTCTAGTTCGCAATTCATCTGCAATCGGCGCCTCTTGGGCCGACTACGATGGCGACGGCGACATAGACCTCTATCTCTCAAATTTTGGCTTTGCCAACTTCGAGAACGTGTCAGATGGCACAGAAGGCGCGGACAACATCATGTTCCGAAACAATGGAGATGGCACCTTCACCGATGTGACGGCGCTCGCAAAAATCGGAAACCCAGGTCACTCAAGTGGTGGCATTTGGGCAGACTACGACCATGACGGTGACCTAGACCTCTACTCGCTAAACGCCGGAATCGTCGATGAGCGTGATTTCCAGATTCGCACTGAAACCAACATCCTCTACCGCAATGAAGGCGACAGCAATGGCGACGGCGTACCGGAGTTCAGTGACCAGACCATCGAGGCTGGCAGGGTCTCAGGCCAAGACCTCAACCCCTCTGAGGACTACATCCCCGCCATCGATGAGGAAATGACCATCCACGGGGCGGCTCCGGCGGGCCCCTCAGCACAGGTCATCATTCAGAGTGATCTCGGGATATCGGGCGCAGGCACCGGCATCTCATGGGCTGGAATCTGGTTTGACTACAACAATGACGGCTGGGAGGATCTCTTCATCGCCTCAGACTTTGGAGTATCCCCCCTCTATCGCAACAACGGAGATGGTACCTTCGACATCGTAACCTCCGAAGTTGGGATGACTCAACCGGGTACCGGAATGGGTGTGCATGCGGCAGACTACGATGGGGATGGTGACTTTGACCTGTGCCAGACCAACTTCGGTCCGAATTTCATCTGGAGAAACGATGGCTCCTCGTTCGAGAAGTTGTTGGATGCTGACATGCACATGAATGACAACAAGACGCCTATCGTCAATTGGGATTGCCACTGGCTAGACTACGATTTGGATGGTGATGTTGACCTATTCATCGGTGGTGGAAGCATCAACACATATGTCTCACTTCAGGAGAACACCCTGTTCCGGAATGACGGCAATGGGGTGCTTACCGATATCACCGTGGAAGTCGGCTTGGGAGGGCACGACAAGGTGATGGGTGCTTCGATGGCGGACTATGATGGTGATGGCGACATCGACATCATGCTCGGGATTTCTAACGGGCCGCTGAAGTTGATGGAGAACAACGCAGCACAGGTTACTGGCAACGACTATCTGAAGGTCAAGTTGAATGGCGAATACTCCAACACGAAGGGAATCGGAGTTCTCGTTGAAGTCAAATTGAGTGATGGCAGGGTGTTAATTCAGCGCCCCTACGCAGGCGATGGATTCCTCGGTAGCAGCGATTCAATAATCCACTTCGGACTCGGTCCCGACGCTGAAATCGAGCAAGTGACTGTCTACTGGTCCACCGGCCATGTCCAGGTCATCGAGGAGGTTGCTGTGAACGCAGTTCTATCGGTTGACGAGGAAGCGCCTGTAGCCGGCGGAAGCGAGTTCTTGAGTCGGCTTTTGGTGGGTGTATTCGTTACGCTATTCGCCATCCTGCTCACTCTCTCCTACAAGGTAGTCAATGTCGCCCCCGATGAAGAGGAATAGGCGAAATCAAGAGTGGGTTCAAGTAGGGCCAGCATTCACAATGTCGGTGCGAGGAAGATAGCGTATTGTTGACCTAGTCATTAGGAGCAGCGATGCGCGCAGCATTAACAACGCAAAGCGATTCGGCGGAGAGGTCGGAGGTGATGAATGAGTGTCATTGAAGTTGGGTCCAGCGGGTGTTCCGCTCTCATGTAAGGGGCGAACAATAGTCGAAGGAATGGATGATATTACTGCTCTAGGGCTTGAAGCGATGGAGATTCAGACCGTTCGAACGGTACAGCCGCAGCACTTCGATCAGTACTGGCAGGCGGGTGTCTTGTCGCACAAGACGGACATCGAGATGAACCTCCACGGCCCCTACTACGCTGAACTCCTTGGAGACACGCGGCAGAGGAGCCGATCGCTCTCAAAGATGGAGGCGGCAATCCAAGCGGCGAAGGTCATCAACGCCCGTCACATCACCTTCCATGTGGGGCCCTACCTAGAATACTCCCGTGGCACCGCTGCCAACGAAAGAGTTGCCAATGTGATGGCCGGCGTGGTCGAGCGTGTCGGTGAATTATGGGGCGATAAATCACTCGAGGAGGAGCATGTCGCATTCCCTTGGCTCAACGAGTGTGAGCCAGCACTTGTCGGTGTCGAGACCAGCGGCCGTCAGGAACTCTGGGGAACCTTGGAGGAGGTACTCGAGGTGTGTAACCATGTCGAGGGGACGACTCCGGTACTCAACATGGCGCACCTTCATGCCAGGGGCCACGGCCGATTGAGAACAAGTGAGGATTTCGGAGAACTCTTCGATGAGGTCCGAGATACGCTAGGTGGCAAGACCTTCTTCTGCCACTTCTCCGGCGTCGAACATCGGATGGGCAACGCTCTCCACTACACCCAAATCAAGAAATCCGACCTCAAGTTTGAGCCACTCGCAGAGTTCTTGGCCGAAGATGGCGATTGGCTCGATGTCACAATCATCTCTGATTCACCCCTGCTTGAGCATGATGCGATGTTCATGATGCAGCAGTACGAGCGCGCCAAGAACCGTCTGTTGGAGAAGCAGGCGCGAGACGAGCGACGAATCAAATTGGCTCTTGAAGCGGGTCTTTCCCTAGAGGAGTTGGCAGAACGCGAGGCTGAAGAAAAGGAGAAGCGCTTGAATTCAGAGAAAGAGGCAAAGTCTGGGAAATCAAAAGCCTCCAAGACCAAGGCTACTGCTGCTGCCTCCAAGACCAAGGCTACTGCTGCTGCCTCCAAGACCAAGGCTACTGCTGCTGCCTCCAAGACCAAGGCGTCGGCGAAAGGAAAGAACGACGACACCAAGGATGTCGGTGATGACTCCGACATTTTTTGATGGAGCCTAGCTCCATTCTCCCAAATGACCACTTGAGGCACCTTCGGTGCCCTAACGGTGAAAGCCTCCGCTGAGAGGCATCGCTTCGATGAAAGAGGAGATGGAGTCGGTTAAGCAGAGGTTGGCGCCTCTGGTGAAGACTGACGACTTGGTTCTGCTCTCAGCGACATTACTCGCAATAGGCATCGTGGTCTACGATGTGTTGAATGACTTGCGGAACACCGATCATCTGAGATGGCAACTGCTCGTGGTGCTTGATTTCTCACTCCTGCTCTACTTCGTGAAGGTACTCGCAGACAAGCACTCAGAGGCTCATGACCGAGTGGAGTGGTGGCGGAAGAATTTCTGGCTGGTTCTCGCGCTGTTCCCGCTATTGGGCACCGCCATCCCCGGATTGGGCTGGGTGGGTATCCTCCGTTTCCTCCTCTTGATTCCGGCCTTCACCGCCATCATTAGACTGCTCAATGTATCGAGTTCCGAAAGTGTGTCGATCCAACAGCGAATCATGCATCTGTTCATCATCGTCTTCATGCTTAGTGCCGCGGGTGGGGTTCTTGCTCTATTGTTTGAGATTCAATATGAGCCAACCTGCATAGCAGATCCTGATTGTAGTGAGTCTGGAATGTTGCATACTATCGGGGATTCCATGTGGTGGGCGATTGAGACTGTCACAACGGTCGGTTACGGCGATTTCTATCCACATTCAACCGGCGCCAGAGTGATAGCAACGATGTTGATGTTCGTTGGAATCGGGTTGGTGGGTACTCTTGCGGCGACTCTCTCTCAACTATTCTATTCAGCCTCGCATGAGCGAGACCTCGAGACCGACCGGCTGCTGATTCGATTGGAGTTGCTCATTGATTTGCACGACCGGGGTGAATTGACCGATTTCGAGTATGAGAAGGCGAAGCATCGGCTCAGCGAAGAGTCCGACGGCGCAGCCAGTAAGGCGCGTGCGAGCAAACAGCCAAGGATTGCAGCATCAGACCAAAAGAGCGCTACCATCAAGACGCGCGAAGAGCGCAAGGCGGAGGCGCGGCGACTGCTCGAGACGGTTGGCAACGGCGACGACTCTGAAGAGATTGAGTGACCTCCCAATTGAAAACGAGGACCCAGCCTCCTCCCCCCGATGGCTCAATCCGACCCGCCTAGAGATTCCTCGGTAGGCAGGGGCGGTAGTGGCGAGAGCGGGCAGGGCGAGTTTGTCCGTATCGGAGTGGTGACCGTCTCAGACCGTGCCAGCAGCGGCGAGTACGAGGACAGGAGTGGCCCAGCGGTGGTCGGTTTTCTCGAAGAGGGGCTCACTTCACCTTGGGAAGTTGATATCCGAGTGATTCCTGACGAGCAGCCGCTCATCGAGTCCACTCTCGTCTCACTGGTTGACGAGGGCTGTTCTCTCGTCATCACCACCGGCGGTACAGGCCCTGCACCACGAGATGTCACCCCCGAGGCGACCGAAGCTGTCTGCGAGCGAATCCTGCCGGGTTTCGGTGAACAGATGCGGGCTATTTCTCTGCGCCATGTCCCGACTGCAATTCTCTCACGGCAAATGGCTGGGATTCGCGGTTCAGCGTTGATTCTCAATCTCCCGGGTGCTCCTAAGGCGATTCGAGAGACCATCGACGAAATCTTCGCAGCCGTCCCCTACTGCATAGACCTCATCGGCGGACCGTACATCGAAACCGACCCTGCGGTCGTCGAGTCCTTCCGCCCCAAGCACGCTCGGCGCTGATTACTCGTCTTCTCGACGGGCAGCGGCGAGCCATGCCAGTGCACCAAGGCTGGCCACAGCAGCGCCAGCAGCACCAATCGCAGGAATGCCTTCATCAGGTTCTGTGTCAGGTTCTTCGTCAACAGGTCCATCTTGTGTTTCATTCACGAGGACATTGGCGAGATGGCAATCGAAGTTCGCTGGATTGTGTTCCGCGAAGAAGACATTGCACTGGATGCTTTCAATCTCCGTGTTCATCAGAATAATCTCCCCCAGTGAGGTGTTTCGAATACTCTCCTTGATGTCGGATAGTTCCGGGTCATATTCGTACCACATCGGATCGGCAGTTCGGAGTCTGCCGAATTGGTCCATGATTGCCGCTGTAAGGGACTCGCCAAGGGCGGAGTCGTTGAGGTGATCCTCAGCCAATAGTCCGATGAGTGGGTCGATGTGGCCGGGTGAATCATAGATGGAAGCCAATTTCTGCTGGATATCAGTGTCTGAGGTGATGTTGCTCCAGTTGGTCACTGGGGAGAGTCCGTAGGCGACTCGGTAGGCGTTGTAGTCGCCGATGCCGTGGTCGCGGGCCCGCTGGATGTCGATTGCGCAGAGGTCCATTCCCCCAGCACCTGGGATTCCGAACAGTTGGTTCCGCAGGTCTTCGACGAACAACAGGTCGTCTTTTGCCTGAGTTTGGAAGGCGAGGCCACGCAGAGTGGGGGCAATTCCTCCTTCGTCGGTGATGGGGGCGGTCTCCCAGAATCCATCCTTCAAGCGGAGATGGCCCTCAGGGATTGGGACTCTCGATTCGGTCATTCGCATCATCTGATTACCAATCTGACTATGGCCCATGCGGAAGGCAACCGTTGCGAACTCGTTGAACATCGTCGGCTCAACTGTAAGGTCTGGCCCCTCATACTCCGGCATTGTGATGCCTAGTGAGGGCAGAAACTCCTCGAAGGTGATGGCTGCAATCTCAGCCGCCACAATCTTGCGCGCGCGCTGGAATATCTGCTCGTCAGTCCAGTCCGGGTTCCGGTCCGAAATCGCATCCGCCAACCTGTTGTGCTCACGAACAAACAGGGTGTGAATGGCGAGCAGCGCGACGTGCTCGTTGGCGCGAATATCACCGGCAACGAATTTCAGATTGGCGCTGAAGCCGCCAAATGACATTCCAGGGGAGCCCTCGCCACCCACAGGCAACAGGTCACCATGCTCGTGCTCGCTGACCTTCATTCGACCATTCTCAAAGGTGCGAAGCCAATCCGAGCGGCCTTGGGTGGAGCCGTAGACCGTTGAGCCATCAATCCACGAAGTGATGTTGTTCGGGTGCTGCCGCGGGTTGAACTCAGAAGTCCCAGTGCCCGGGACATACACAGAACGGAAGAACATGATATCGACGTCCGAGCCTTGCGGATTCATGATCATGTCATCTTCAGGCACCCGAATGTGGGCGGACTCCACCGCCTCTGTCGTGCGCCCGTTGGAGGTCGTCGTGAAGTCGACCTCGTGGGTGATGAACTGACCCCAGAGCCAGTTGTAGTCGGAGAGTCCTCTCTCATCGGGAGTGACCCCCTCTTCCGCACACAGCAGGTTTGAGATGACCCGAGCGTTGGGCATGTCAGGGTGGGCGAGCGAAGAGGCATTGTCACCGTGTGAGGGTGCGGTTTTTCGTCCGAGAGTTTCTCCGAGGGAGCCCCATTCCAACTCTTGGGGATTGAGCCCGTAGCCGTTTGCAGGACGGACCAGTTCCGGAACCGGTTCGTCGCCGACAGGCGGGAAGGTGTTGCCGCCCTGCTTTGCAATCGGTGCTGCAGTCGTGGAGAATGACAACAGCAGAACGAATAGTATCGCAATTAGATAATGCAAGCGGGGGCTGCTCACTTCGCATCTCTCCTAAATATCCGGGTATGGTATCCGGTTTTAATTGCTAAGTCGTGGAATAATTGGCACTCGCATGGTTCAAGGAGTGGTGCCGGGTCGGGCCGCCTCATGGGCAAACTGAAATCCACTGAGTTTGATACTTCGAGGGCAAATGACGAGATGCGCGCGGTGGAGGTCACTCTCGACTTCACACCCAACGCACTCGCAAGCGTTCTGTACAAACAGGGTGACACCGTGGTTCTCGCCTGCTGCACCAAGGCGCCAAGCCTCCCACGCTGGTTTCCGCGCGATGCTGACCGCGGTTGGATTCATGCAGAGTATTCTCTTCTACCAGGTTCCACCGACTCAAGGTTTCAGCGAGAGCGGAGGGGTGCGAAGGGCCGTACCTACGAAATCGAGCGTTTGGTCGCCCGTTCATTGCGCGGGGCCATTGACCTCGGTGCACTTGGCCCTGTGGCACTGACGGTTGACTGCGATGTTCTGAATGCTGATGGAGGGACCCGCTGTGCCTCCATCACCGCTGCTAATATTGCGCTTCGACTCGGAATTCGCAGGCTAATCACAAGCGGCGAGTCGCTGCCAAAGGAGTTGCGACCGACCTTCGACGAGCGCAAGGCGGGCTGGACCGCCCCTGAGTTGTCAGCCGAGGCGCGCGAGGCGCATGAGCGAGCGATTCTACCGCACGACATCGCAGCGCTGAGCGTAGGGCTCATCGACGAAGGATTCTATCTCGACCTCGACTATGTTCTCGACAGCAACGCAGATGTCGACATGAATGTCGTGATGACCAGTAACGGGCTCTTCATCGAGGTGCAGGCGACCGGAGAGGAGGCAACCTACACCAGAGAGCAACTCGATGCGTTGACCGACCTTGCTACCAAGGGTTTGAGCGAGTTGCACGCCATCCAAGCGTCGACACTCGCAGGCATCGAGTGAAGCGATTCCCATCCAAAGACTTGAAGTGCGGAGCCGAGTCGAACGGCTCACTGCGATAGTAACTCAGCTGGGAGAGTGCCAGACTGAAGATCTGGAGGCCGCTGGTTCAAGTCCGGCCTATCGCACCTTTGACTCACAATCATCCTCTCACCGACCCGACGGTTGGTCGAGTCTCGCTCGCCAGATTCCCGGCACCGCTAGCAACTCAACCCTCAATTTTCGGTTTCGTCAAGGGTTGAGCCGGCATCATCCTCGACCTCATCCTCTTCGACATCCTCGACATGCTCTCTTGGACGGCGGCCTGCCGCAGTGTCCTTTTCGATAATCTCCTGAAGTTTCTTCTCACGGACGATGACGATGTTGGCAATTGGATCGCCGGGACGAACGAGGGGTGTGGTGGCTAGGCCGATGACATATCCGGTGACGGGGCTGGTGATGCTTTCGACACTGCTTCCGAATGGGTCTGTGACATGGGCGATGACCTCCCCTTTCTTGACACTGGCACCTCCTTCGATGAGGCTGTGGAGCAACCCTCCAGTCGCTGACCTGACCCAACGAAATCGACGGACCAAGAGTCGCCAACGGGGGCGACGGTAAGGCTTCTCAACCATACCCAATTTGGCCATCACATTGAGGATTCCTCGGACTCCGCATTCAAGTGACACCGGCTCAAACCTGTGGGAGGTTCCGCTCTCGAGAAGGATGGTTGGAATGCCGGCATCGCTCGCCTCTCTCCTGATACTGCCTTCCGGTCCGACGGAGTGGAGGATGACTTCGGTGCCAAAGGCGCGGGCCAGCCGCTTGCAACTCTTCTTGTCCAGGTCGGCGCGCACATGTGGAATGTTCATGCGCGTGTAGGGTGCGGTGTGCAGGTCGATGAGGTAATCAGCCCGCTTGACGACCTGCTCGAAGAGGATGTGGGCGAGCCGTTGTGAGTGGTTTCCATCGGGTTTTCCTGGAAACAGGCGATTGATGTCACGTCCATCAGTCGAATGGCGTTGTTGCAGCAACATGCCTTCGACATTGACGACTGGAACAAGAATCAGGGTTCCGCTCATCGTCTCTGCACCGATGTGGTCATCCTTGGTACCCGCTTCGTGGTCGGCACCGTAGATGAGGTGGTGGATGATTCCGGTGCCGTTCAGCTCATCTCCATGGATTGCGGCGGTGACTGCAAGGGTTGGACCCTCGCGGGCGCCATGAATGATGTGCACAGGCATCTCGGATGACTGTCCAAGTGGGTCACTGCCAACCTCGATTGAGGTTTGGCAACTGCTACCGGGTGCTATTTTTTCGTTCCCGAAGGTGAACTCGCCCCACTCCGCCATGAAATCGGGTATGCTCCATTTCTTTTAGACGCGCACCCGATTACTGGAGAAAAGGTAGCAATCTATTATGAACCGTCGAGATGGGGTCAGTAGTCCCCGGAGGTGATGGAGTGCAGAGTCTTCCCCAACCAGCACGCCAGACTGTCGCCCCTCGGTCGGTTAATGCCGTGCGTGCCGTTCGTGCCGTGCGCGCCCCTTGCCACCGTGCGACCGTGTCTGTCGAAGTTGGTTCTCTCTCGCACTCTTGAGCCAGACGGTCGCGAGGTAGAATGAGATGGCAACAGATGAGATTGACGAGTATGTCAAGAGAGTTAAGGAACAGGCGAAAGACGCCGATGAGAAGGAAATTCGAGAGGAATTTGTGAAGTATCAAGATATCTTCCTCGTCACTCCGAAGGATGCATTCCGCTCGGTGTTGCGGAAATTTAATGTCGACGAGAGCACCGCTCAGGATGTAGCTCGGTCGGCGTTCAGCAGTAGTAAGCGGGTCGACCGGTTCGCCGAGTTGTCGGCGGACGACCGCAATGTCACGATTGAAGTCAAGGTCGTCACCTACACACCCCACATCCAAACGGTGCGAGGTGAGGAGAAGCAGATCGCATACGGCTGGATTGAAGATGCTCCCTACAACGATTCCAATGACTCCGTTCGCTGGGACTACAAGGATTGGGGGGAGCATTCCGAGCGACTCGCTCCTGGCTCAATCGTCCGACTCGAAGGAGTCTCTGTCAATGAGTGGCAGGGTAAGAAGTCAATCAATGTAAATCGTTCAAGCAGCGTTGTCGTGCTCGAAGAGGGCGGCCAAGCAGTTTCCCTCGCCACCTCTGACCCGATTTCAATCGAGGAGGCGGGAACTAAGGATGGCTTTGTTACAGTGGTCGGACGGCTGATGTCGGTGCAACCACAGACCATCAGCAAGAAGGATGGTTCAGGTGACCTAGACATCGTGAAGGGAAAGATAGCCGACGAGAGCGGTTCAATCGGCTTCGTTGCATGGACCGAGTTTGAACATGAAGAGGGTACTCTGCTGCGTATCGAAGGGGCATCAATCCGACGATTCAGAGAGACTCCGGAGTTGAACATCGGTGACCGAACGAAGGTCGAGGTGTTCCACGATGGAAATTTCTCCAGCCACGCCGATCTTGAGGAGAGTTCCAAGTTGGATATTGCAGGTCTGCGCGACGGTTCGCGAGATGTGGCAATCACCTTGCAGGTTAACAGTTGGGCTGCCCGCTCATTCACAAATTCGGATGGTGAGGAGAAGACCCTCTGGGGTGGGGAGGTACTCGACCCCTCTGGCCGCTGCCGAATGACAGCCTGGAGTGAGTTGCCGCTTGACAGCGATTCTCTACCCGCCTATGTTTCACTCACTGGCGTCCGCGTCCGAGCTTGGCAGGGGACCCCGGACCTCACCATCGATGAGGCGAAGCAGGTCACTATTCTCGACAAAGCACCATGGGATGCCATTGACGCCGGCGACCACTGGGTCGAGACCGACTTGACCGAACTTCTCTCTGGTGGCTCAAAGAGCGGAGTGCAGACAAATGGCACCTTAGTGTCGATTCGTTCAGACTGCGGAATCATCCAACGATGTCCTGAGTGTAGGCGGGTTCTGCGAGATGGCTCATGCGCCGACCACGGAGCGATGCAGGGCAACAAGGACCTGCGGCTCCGAATGGTGCTCGATGACGGGGCCAGCAGCGCCTCTCTTCTGCTCAACAAGGAGGCGAGTGAGAAGTACCTCGGCAAGGACATGGAGAAGGTGACTGATCAGATTGACAACTTTGGGCAGGAGACCTTTGTCCAAGAGTTGCGCAGCGCGTTGCTCGGTCAGCGGGTGACGGTCCGCTGTAGGTGTATCATCGACGACCAGGGAGCGATGCTACTATGCGACGAATTCGAGGTTGATTCCACAGCACCGGGCGAGAGGTCTCAAGCGGTCAGGGCACGCTGGGGGGTGTTGTCGTGAGCACAAGAAGATTCCAGCGACAGCCGGCGATTCGCATGTTCGCTAGAGAGTTCTACGAGTCCGATCTGCTCGAACAGGGCTCAGGGGAGTACGACCCCTCCTTCGTCATCACCAAGTTAGGTGCCAAGACAAACCGGATGTTGGTGGCCGGTCTGCTCGAGAAGATGGAGAGGCGGGAGACCGACCACGGCACCATGTATCTCGGCAGCCTACGCGACCCGACCGGATTGCACATGTTCAGCGTCGGTTCCTTCCAGCCAGAGATTCACTCTGAGATGGAGGAGTTGATGGCCATTCACGAGAAGGCAGAGCCTGCTCTGATTTTGGCAGTCGGAAAAAGCAATTCTCATGTCAGTGACGATGGTGCGGTATTCAATCGAATTCGGCTCGAGGAATTCACCATCACCGACGGAAACGGCTACGCCAACTGGCTGGTTTCGACCTCCGACGCCACCCTACGAAGAATCGACAATTTCCAGAAGAGCCGCGATGTTGAGCCGAGTCCCGACGCCCACCGAGCTGTCGGAATTGCTGCCGACCTGAGTCCGGGACTCATCACGGCCGCCGGTCACTATGGCGAAGTCGATCCCGAGGTCTACATGGTGGGTGTCCTGAGAGCACTCGACCGAGCGGAAGGCAATCTGACTACATTCACTGAGGTCGAGGAGCGCCCCTCGACTCCTCCGGACGAAGCCGATTCGGGTGGAAGCGAAAATATTCAGGAACTCATCGAAGGATTTCTGAAATCTGGAGATAAAGGTGACGGACTAGCATACGATGCGATAATCAAGCACTGTACCGATGCCGGTGTCTCACGGTCTGAAGGGGAGGCGACCCTCGACAGACTGCTCGACGAGGGTAGGGCCTATGAGCAGAGTTTCGGATTTTTCAGACACATCGATGCATCGTGAACTCATCATTCTGAGTTCAAAGTCCCATTGACTAGCCGTTTCGACTGAAATTTTCCGGTCCCGACAAGCATTCGTGTTAAAGCGCTACGCGCTACTTTCATGGGCGAAGAGGTTCCGTGACCCCTATGAGGGGACCCTGTGGTAGGAGAGCGGCCGTGCTATATTCGTACATCTGAAGGTGATTGGCTGCAGTTGGATGACTGCTCGATATCAATCGAACAAAGAAGGAGATTTCAGCGCGAAGTGGCCCGCGATGGCGAAGGTGATGACCTAATCGACCAAGGCTCTGAGAGTGCTGAATACAAATTCACCGGCCGGATTGACGATGAAACATATCTGAAGGTCCTCGAGGTCTTCCGCTCAGGTTCATGTTGGCTGATTGAGCCGCTTGAAGAGTTCGAATTGAAGGTATGTTTCGCTAAGTTTTGCTACGACTGTAAGTTTGGCACATTCGAGATAATACTCATACAGGATGCGATTTGAGGGCTTACACATGTCGGCACAGGAAGAGGAAATCAACCTCATCTACGCACTCCGCGCGATTCAGGTGCTATTGGGTGCTGGTGTTGGAATCGAAGC
>CAUZJP010000007.1:0-15355 GCA_963580235.1 Candidatus Thalassarchaeaceae archaeon | reverse complement strand
CCCGACGGCTACACTCTTTCAGGTGGAGGAGTCGAATTGTTGGCAGTGTTGACGATGGAGGCTCCGAGTGAGTTGGGAACGACACCTGATAGAATCGACATTGCGGCGCGCGCCTTCAACTCATCCGAGGAAGAAGTCGCCTTCTTGATATACCAAATAAGGTTGGAAAAGATGGATGTATTTGCTCCAGCAATGCTATCACTTTGGGACAGCGATCATGAAAACCAGATTTACAACTCCAGCAGGGCGGAGGAGTTCGATTCAAGCGCCCCCCAATTTGTCGACGCATTTGGTCCACCTACCTCGTTCTATATCGATATCTTCAACACAGGATTTGATGCAGATAGTTACCGATTCACCGTATCTCAAATGCCTCTAGGAACTACCGTTTTCTTCATCGATAATTCAACACAGATGGTGATGGAGATAGACCCTAATGATGGCTTGTACCACACCGATTCGATTGACCGTCATACTGTGATGACAGTCGTCATGAAGGTGAGCCCCAGTTCTGTCGAGGATGACCCGGATTCGGGCTTGGTGATCATCTCATTTTTCAGCGAGGGTAATTCCACCCTTGCTTCTAAGGTGGAGTTCACCCCATACCGGACTAATGGGCTGAAAGGCGAGGTCGTGTTCGATTGTGACGGTGCCGGAAACGGGCTCGGACACATCGCCTCAAATGGCTGTCTGAATGACGATGGCGATGAGCACATCGATATTCGGATGAGGGTGAAGATCACCCAAACCTCAGGTTCACCTGACGCCTTGAAGGAATGGAAGATAGTCAATCCCGCTGACTATGACCGCAACGCCGAGGTGGAAGAGGGCCGCTACACACTGTGGGAGTACATGATAACAGATAGTGACGGAAACCCATTGCCAATGATTCAGTTGACCCTCGATGACTCGATTGAGTTTGAACTTGAAGTTCACTTGACTTCTCAGGTCCTCTCTGGAAACCACACAATCTATCTTCGAATCGAGGAGACGACTGGCGGCGATGACCCCGAGCGATTCTTTGACATGCCATTCAGCATCGAGGTCGGTGCTGGAGATCCATCACTCAAGATAGTGCAAGTCTCGGCAAACCATCCGATTGGCCCCGAGGGAACTGCGAATTACACCATGCTGCTGAAGAATGAAGGAAACACCGACATGCGTGTGCTCCTCTCGGCAAAAGCACCGAGTGATTGGTCCGCTACCGCTGAGGACCCTACTACCGGCTCCCGGATGGTCACCGTTCTCGCCTTCGACGAAGTCACCTTCCGCCTGCGCGTTATCGCACCCTCCACGGCCCGCCATGGTGACATACACAACATCGAAATCGAAGGTGAGCCGTACACGATGGATGGCCAATCCTTCCTTGACTCTCACAACACTCAGAAATCAGTCGACATCCGAGTTGAGATTGATGAACCCTTCTCCAGGCTGACGAATGAAATCATCAACATGCGAACTGAGACCAAGTTGCTCATCGCCGGATTTGTCATTCTCGCCGTAGCTGCAATCGCTGGCCGTCGGCGAGCAACAGATGAGTGGGCTGAGGACGATGACTACGAGGATGATGATGAAGAAGAGGAGTTCGACATCCCCGAGCCTGTCGATGAGTCGGTTGACGATGATGACATGGTTGAGTTGGCCGATGATGAGGTCGATGATGACGACATCGAAATTCTCGACGATTAGGTTCAAACCCTCTCGAATCGCTTTGACTTAGGAAGCAGTTTCAAACTCGACCGCATACGCTCCTTAAGGAGCGAGTTTGGGACTCAACCGTGTATGAACTGTGCTCCAACTGTCTTAAGTGCTAGACGAGGGGGTTAAGGCATGGGTTCAGAGATGTCGCTGCAGGTGCAATCCGATTTGGTGGCCAATAAGAAGGTGGAGTTTAGAGTGAGGGCAAAGGCGCTGTCACTTGTTTTTCTGATGTTTGTTTCAAGCATCGCGGCTCTGGAATTTGCAGCCTATGAGGCTTCTGCGACGACAGACCAAGACGGCGATGGGCTGACCTGTGGGATGGAGTTTCTGCTACAGACCCAATGTCAGGATTGGGACTCTGACAACGACGGCCTTCCCGATGGCTGGGAATGGAAGTACGGCCTCAATCCGAATGACGGTTCCTCGCTGACCAACAACGGCGCCTCGGGTGACCCGGACGGCGATTCAATGTCCAATTTGCAGGAGTACAACTACCTCATGCCTCTCGGCTGGGATTCTTCCAGCACGGCCAATATGCTCGACAACGGAGTTTGGTGGAATGGCACCGTCCCGGTGCGTAACTGGAACGAAGAGGATGCGATGCAGGTCAACCAACCCGGCTGCGGTGACCCCGGTTCCGATGGTAATGGTTCGAGTGTGATTCTCTGTGACGAAGACCCGGTCGGAGACATCTGCAACGACGGCATTGACAACGACAAGGATGGCTTGACCGACATGCAGGACCCAGACCGAGACGGTGACCAAGTGTGCGGCTCTGACGATGACGACGGCGACGGCGTGGCGGATGAGGACCCGGATGGTTGGGACACCGACGGTGACGGGATGCCTGACGGGTGGGAGGTCTCGAACGGTTTGAACGCGACAAATCCAAATGGGGCGGATGGAATGATGGGTGATCCGGATAATGACGGACTCGTGAACATTCAGGAATATATCAACCCCTCATGGACTACCTCCGTCTTCCAATCAGGGAATCCCCAGACCGAGACAGCGACCGAGAATGTCAACCCCTGCAACCCGCTATTTGGCTGCTTGACACAAACCGCTTCCGTAGACCAGGACATGGATACGAATCCTCTCGACAACGATACCGACAATGATGGCCTCGAAGATGGCTGGGAGGCACTCACCATACTGACTGACCCCACTTCTGCGGATACCGATGGAGATGGAATCGACGATGGCGTTGAAGCGAATTTCAGCTCTTACGGCAACCCCCCTCTTCACAGCGACCCGCGAAACAACAACACCGACGGTGACCAGTTCGACGATGGCGCCGAGGACATCAACGGCAACGGGCAGGTCGACTCTAACGAAACAGACCCGACGCGCCGCGAAGATGCCGGTGACTACGACAACGATGGAATCGACAACTGGCTTGAGAATCTCTCCTGCACAGTTTGGAATTTGTACGACACCGACTTTGGTGGTGTTGGGGACGGAGATGAACAGAATCTCTCTCACAGCACAGACCCGTGCATGTCGCTGCTAGACTTCAGCACCACTCTCGACACCTCCTCCCAACCAGGTGGTTACTCCTCTTCACAACAGCGTCTCTACCTTACAGACGCCACCGGATTCGACCCGACTCCAGTCGATTGGAGAACACTGGTCGCAGCGGTCGGCTACTACAACGATACCGGAGGTCAACTGACCGGATTCACCTACACTGGCGTAGTGAACGATGTTCTGCTGGGCGTCACAGTGGCTCCACCTATCGGGACGCTGGAGGTCATTTCAAAGAACGGTAGTTGGTGCCATTACGACGGAACTCAACTCGGCACTCTTGGTACCACTCACGCCCACTGCGATGACGATTACGAAGACACGGATGGTGACGGACTGGCCAATTGGGAGGAGACCCTCTCTATTTGGGGATGGTTTTCCATATCCACCCTCTGGGACTCTGACGGCGATGGTCAGAGCGACCTCGATGAGATTCTCAATGGAACGGATCCGATGGAGCCTTGCGACAACCGCCTCGACTCTGACGGTGACCTTCTCAACGACTACTTCGAAAACACAACCGGCTGCGACTTGATGTATGTGCCCGGAATGGGTGGTGGCAATGGCTCGATGGATGCTTACATCACTGACTATCTCGAACTCGACACCGACCACGGCGGAGTTCCTGACAGTCAGGAGTATCTCGACGGGACCAACCCCCAGAACGACCCCTCAGATGATTTGAATCCAGCCGACACCGATGGCGATGGAATCCCCGACAATATCGAGAATCAGACTGGAACCGACTGGCGCAACCCCGACACCGACGGTGGCGGTATGACCGACTACGAAGAGTGTCCACCCCAATTTTGGCAGGATTGTCGGATGAGCCCTCAGAATCCATGGGACCCTACCGATGACATCTCCCCCAATGAGGTCTACTTCTATGCCAACGACACGGCGAGCACCGGCTCCGGCGCTGACACCAACCAGACCCATCGTTGGAGAGTTAGGACCTATGACTACTACACTGGCGGCGCCTACGGGATAAACACCTCTACAGTCATCGAGACACAGATGACACAAGGTTACCGAGATACCTTCTGGGTCGCTAACAACACCTTTTGGAATTCCACCGAAACTTGGCAGATGGACTACTTGCAGGGAGTGAATCCCGGCTCACAATTGCCACAACCGGCCTACGCCGTTGAATACATGATGTGGGTTGATTCGATGGCTGATTTAAATCAGTCAAATTACACACATGACATCCGCATCAGTCAAGCGGGTGTGATGGTGCTCATCGCAGATGCCCCCGAGATTTTCTACAGCCAAGCTGAATTGGGTCAAGGGCTCCCCTTCACGAGCACTTCCTACGGCACGGAACTGCCGAGTTACTTCATCGAGAGTTCTCTCCGAGAGTCCTATGTCCGGAATGTTACGGACGGGGTGATTACCGATTCGAGTGCGGTCACAGCGTGGGACAAGGTCGAGGCTCTAAGACAGTATCTAGCCGAAGAGGACACCAATACCAGCGATCCCGACTTCAAAATCAATTTCGACGGTTCAGGCGTCCCGATTGTGGAAGACATCGCCCGTTTCATCCTCGAAGATGCAAGGGAGGGTTCCTGCGCTGAGTTCGTAACCGTCTTCACGACAATGGCTCGTCTCGCAGGTATTCCGGCCCGTGTGGTCACTGGATACAGTGGTGGCACTTGGCATGGTAGTGGATACACCGTCATGGGCAACGATTGGTCAACATGGTCTGAGGTTCACTTTGAACAGAGTTCGACTGGACTTGACATGGGTTGGATTCCAATCAATCCATGCCCACCTTCAGAGCAGGTGCAAGTTGTCAACGAGAGTGTCAGCCCGCTTACAATCGAGAGAGATCTCTCCACAGGGCTTATCTTCGTAAATGGTACCATACAGTTCTCTATCAACAGTACGGGAGCTTCCAACGCCCTCGTGCACGCATATCTGGTCGAGGAGAACCTGACCAACCCGCTCACTCCTACTGCACTGACTCCGGACAACGACATCCGCGCCGTACTCACCGACGCAAACGGAAACTTCTCGATTAACGGGACGCCATTCGCAATGATCGCTCCCGGCTACGCCAAGATTGTAGTCGAGACCCGGCAAGGTGGCTATGTACCGTATTCAACGCATGTGTACGCGGTGAGGCTCAACATCACCGACGACGTGAATATCTCTCAAGATTCTCCGACACCCATCGGAGTACCGATTGTAGGTGCCGGAACCACGACGATCATAACTGGCACGATGTTGTGGGATTCGGATCCACAGATGGATCCATCTGAGAAGGTAAATCTGTCAGTCCATCTGACCTATCCGTCGAGTGTGACCAGTCAGAACGTAACGATTTCAGCACCTGTTTGGGGTGGTGGTTTCTTCTCCTTCGATCTGAATCTGTCAGAGCAGGAGGCGCCGGGTTTGAGGACCGCGGTCATCGAGTTCAGAGGGTGGCATGAGGGTAATCTGGATCAGGGTGCATCTCCAGTCTATCACGCCCGACCGCTCAACTTGAGCATTCAGCTGAATGTCACCATGGCACCCAACTTGACGGCCACTTTGGCGGGTCCTGGGGTAAACGACTCCATGCTGGTGATAGGCGAAAACATCTATGTCAACGGAACGGTGGTCAGCCGCGACCCCTCGCCTCAGTTGATGAATGGCTACCTGACACTTCTGATGAGGCGTAACGGCAGTTTGAGTGGCCATGTGAATGTCACCGTGTGGAATGTGACGAATGGCGCCTTCAACATTGTTTGGAACATGAACGCGGCCAGCGTTCTGGTCGGCCCCGGACCTCTTGATGTCATCCTGCAATTCAGCCAGGCGGTGCCCGGCGCGACAGATGACAATGAGATGCTTGGGTATGGGCTGAGAAGCGATGTCGCTATGGACTTCAACTTGGGCACAACTCTGAGAGGTGACCTCACTCAGGTGTTCGTCAATTTCGCCGATCATACGGGTGGCAGTGACATGCCGTTCAATGGCACCTTCACGATGACCTTCGACGGTGTACAAGTCAATCAGACTACAGACCCTGAAAATTGGTATATCAGCGAATTCACCCCAGCCGCAAACATGGCCGCCGGTGATTACTGGTGGAACATATCTTACGATGGACATCTCAGCGGCTTGGCCGGTTCAGAATGGTACAATCCAGGCAATGCCAGCGGCTTGTTGAGGGTTCAAGGGACTGCAACACTCTCAATCAACCTCGCTAATGATTGGACTCACCTCGGTGGTTCGAACACCATTACTGGATTGATTACTGACGATGTCCTCGGAACGACCATCCTGTGGAACCAATCCGACGTCATCTTTGAGGTGTCTCTACCTGGACAGGGGCAATCGGGACCAAATGGTGAGCCTCCGCCCCCGATAATCATCCCACTCGGCAACAGTTGGAGCGATCCAGTGAATGGAACCTATTCAGTCAATGTGATTCTGCCAAACCACTTGGCTTCAGCAGCGCTGAACCTGACTTCACAACTCGACTTTGCCTCATTCGCCGTTGGAGTTGGCCAGTACTATGTGATGTACGACCCGCCTCCAGCATTGATCGGCCTTGAGTCTGAGTTGGTACTGACAAGCAATAGGACAGCCATCATCGTGGAGGCTGGAGACACTCTCGAATACAACATCACTGTGACCGATGTAGGTGATGGTTCTGGCATTCAAGGGGAGACTGTGAACTTCACTTGGGACTGGGGTAATGGGAATATTTCCATTGGACCCGGGGTCTCGGGCGCTAACGGAATCACCAACTTCAACTGGCCAGTTCCTCTCGACATGGCACCAGGATACTACGATGTTAGGGTCTGGATGGACAACGATACGAGCGACCCCTTGGTCAACGGAGCAACTCGTTGGTGGGGTAACGAAACCATCCTCAACATCACGGTTCAGGTGCCGGGCAACGTCAGCATCGCAACGATGCCTCTCAACGTCACCGCAGGTCAGAGTTTCGTCATCACAGGAACCGTGGCGGATGGCAACAATGCCAGTAGGCCGTTTGACGGGCCCATCGCCGTGGAGGTATTCTTCTTCAACGATACGAGTGAGGTTCTGATTGCGAGTCAGGCTACAGCCGTCAACGGTTCGTTCAATCTGACCGTACCCACCGACCCGTTCGGTGACGGCGTGACCAACGGCAACAAGACCGTCGTGGTCTCTATCCTCGATGGAAGTAATCCGTTCTATCTGACCGGCAGTGCTCAGCGGGGCATTCTCGTGATTGGAGTCACTGACTTTGAGTCACAGATGCCACTCATACCTGAGGTTGTGACCCGAGGAGAGAACATCACTTTCGGCGCGACTTTGGTTGAAGCGTCTGACAACTACCGATTGTTGACCAACACGACAGTATCCGCTCAGTTCCACGACACTTGGATGCCGCAAGGAATGACTGACTCCAACGGGACGGTTCGCTTCACCTATCTGGTGCCAAACACTCAACCTCTCGGGCAGATTACCGTGACACTGTTCTACAACGGTTCGTATGTGATGCACCCGACGATTCACTCAATCAACACCATCAGCGTACGTTCGGTCACATTCATGGTCGTCGACCCGATTCAAGCTAATCCAATCGCTGGTGGCACATTCAATGTGACCGGCACGCTGGTCTCTGACAACGGCTCGGGAATCATCTCTAGAGACGGCACAGGATTGCTACCTCAGGTTCAGTTGAACATTGACGGATTCACCACCACCTTCTCAGTCAGCAACGCGATTGCGCAGGCCGATGGTTCGTGGACTGCTGTCGTGACCCTATCGACCGACTTCCCACGCGGCAACCACACGCTCACCACCTCATACACGCCGACTGTGAACTACTACCTCGGCTCAAGTGGAAACAATACCTTCGACAGCCGCGGCTTCTCGGTCTTGCAGATTTCCGAACCGATAAATCTCGATCCCGACTACCGTACTGTCAGAGGTGACAATGTGAGCATACGGGTGATGTTGCAGGACAACACCCTCGCGCCGATTGCAAACGCAACCATCACCATCGAGTTCGCGTCATTGAACATCTCGACCACGGTGGTCACGGACTCCAACGGATCTGCATGGGCTCTGCTCAATGTTCCAGCCTCAACTTCACCGGGGCCACTTCTCCTGAACGCCTCCTACGGTGGATTGGCAGGAACGACCGGAGTTATCGGTGATGCTGACTCTGCATATGTCGTCATACTAGCGCCAACAGTCATCACCATCGATTCAGTCGAAGGCGAGTTCATCGCTGGCAAGGTCATCTATGTCAACGGGACTCTACTAGATGAGTGGGGCCAAATTTTGCAGGAATCGGGACTTGACAAGGCTGGTGTGCTACACCTCTCAGTGGATGGAGAGGACACAGGCGCCTACATCGAGTCAAACGCCACGACAGGAACTTACAGCATGATGTACACTCTACCAGAGGATACCGCCGCTGGAGCCCACCTCGTGACCATCATCTTCCGAGGCGGCTTCATGTGGGTCGACCCGATAGGCCAAGGAGACGCTACCAACCCTGAGTACTACCTCAACAGTTCCGTTGACCAGTTCGTGAATGTGAGTGTGCCCACATACATCGTCTTGAGCGGTGGAGGCGGCGACATTGACAGAGAGGGTCAACTGATGCTTGACGGCACGCTCTACGACATCGTCGACAATCCGCTGATGAATCAGACACTCGAAGTTTGGTTCGACAACCAATGGCTCACCAATGTGACTTCGGACGACCAAGGCCACTTCCAAATCTTCTATCCGGTACCGCAGGACTCTCCACTAGGGCCACAGAGTATGGAGGTGCGCTTCGCCGGCACCATCTTCTACCTGCCTTCCGAAACCAACACCTCGTGGAATGTCTACAGCCAGATTAACATCGCACTGGCGATTCCAACCGAGATTGCAATCAACGACGATTTGGTGATTCAGGGTACGATTCGAGACAACTTGCCTGATGGTTGGATTAACAACCACAGCATCGAGGTGAGAATCGATGGGATACCAATCCTTGGAAGTCCGACCTACTCCGACATCGACGGCGTCTGGGTGATCACCTGGACAGTTCCCGGTGAGACCTCTCTTGGCTCGCATGACATCGAGGTATACGCGCCCGCGCAGGGTTGGTACAGAGATGGTAGCGCCAACGGCACCTTCTGGGTCGCTCACCACTCGGCGATATTGCTGGTGGCGGAGGACAACGGGCAGTCGACACGCGGTATGTTCTGGAATGTGAGTGGGCGTCTGTATGACTCCGATGCGCTCGGATTGCCTGGGATTGACGCTCGCAGCATCGACATTCTGCTTGACGGCGTTTTCCTCGACACGGTGACCACTGACCAAAACGGCGAGTTTGTGTTGCTCGTTCCAATCGACATGGTCTCCGCTCGCGGCGACCACACGCTGAGTGCGCACTACGCTGGAGAGTCATCGTGGCTCGCATCCAACCAGACGGTTACCCTGACGACTTGGTCTGACATCTCATGGCAGCTGGTCGATGGTGGCAACACTATCATCCGCTCGCAATCGCTGCATCCGATCATCATTGAGGGCAGAATCCTCGAGGTTGGTGGCTCAGGAAACCCAGTCGAGAACCTTGACTTGGTCTTGTATTGGAACCAGACCGACTTGGGAATCAGCGACCGAGTGATATGGACAGGCGGTGGCAACTTCAGAATCGAGTTGACAGCACCTCAAATCATGCCGGCGGGTGACAACACTCTGAGGCTATTCGCGGCGGAGAACGGCAGCAGATTCTTCAACAGCGGGCAGACCAACATCAGCATCTTCGTGGTCATCCCGGTCGACTTCGAAACCGGCGTCGAGATAGTACCCTATCAGGGCGATCGAGTGATAGCGTGGGTCAAGGCGACAGCACGCGACACCGAACTGCCGGTCGAGGACATCACCGTGACAGCGATGCTCTACAACGACTCGTTTGAACTAAGCAGAACTCTGACTGGTCGGACCTCGGCCAACGGTTCATTCTGGTTCGAGTTCGTCTCGGTGCCTCCGATGGCGCCCTACGGCGACAAGGCCACCTATGGTGAACTCTGGGTGCAGATCAACTCAACCGACGAAAAGGTGGCAGAGGATGACAGGGCACGGCTTGAGACGACCATCTCAGTGGAGGTTCTCTCCGCATCAATCGTGGAGGAGGGTAAGATGGCTTGGATTTACGGTGGCGTAGCGGCCGCAATCCTTGGACTAGTGGTGTTCGCCGTCTACTGGCGCCGCCGCAAGCAATCCGCTCTCTCTGAACTGGCTGACATATTCGCTTACACCGCAGAGTTGCTGGCAGCAGGAGATGAGTTCCGAGAGGCCATCTTCAACTGTTACGAGAGCCTCTGTGCGCTTCTCATGAAGCACCGCTTCCTACGGCGTGACTTCGAGACTGTCCGGGAATTCGAGATGGCAATTCGCAAGGCATTACCAATCAACGAGGAGGCGCTCGTCGCGCTTGACAGCGTCTTCGAGGAGGCGAGGTATTCACGGCACGAGATGGGCGAGGCTCACAAGAGTCAGGCACAAGAGGCACTTGCTCGCATTCTCAACGAGATCGAAGTGATGCAGGACATCCCAATCCGGTGAGTTCACATCGACACGGCCACTCTGAACAGAGTAACCAAGGCTCAGTGTGTTGAGTTGGCCTGACCGCTAGCGGTTCAACGGAGGTGCAGGTGCAACTCGCCTGCCGACCAGATGGCAGACTCAAGTCCGCTTCCGAGAGGCAGGGCGAACGCCTGTTCCAATTCGAGACCTTCGCGGCCTTCCAGATTGAGTTTGATGATGGTATGACCCTCAATTTCACCTATTTCGACCTTGACTCCAGACAACTCGCAGCCGTGCAGGGGTAGTATCACTACGCCGTCTTCAGAACGGCCTTCAAACCGGTCGAGCATTGCTTCGGTACGCAACACTCCGGCTGAATTGTCGAAATTCTGTTCCACTGCAGCGAAATTCCCTCCGAGCCAATGTTGATGCTTATCGTGAATGTCCTGAAGGTGCCCAAGGTCGGAGAGGAATCGGTCGTGCAACAACTCAGGGCTTGCACTGAGCCCGGTGTGAGGTATGGGTTCTACCCTCTCGCCTGAGGAGTCCTTATCCGCCTCGACCTCAAACTGATGCCACTCCATGCTCTTCACCCAACCCTGCCGTTCCATCCGACCCCATTGAAGGCTTCGCGCACTCATTCCGTCCCGACAGCAGGTTTTGGATGCCGCTTGAAGAACCGCTTGACATGCCTACGGGTGGTATCGACATCCGGGCATGTGAGCAGATTGAGATTCTCTGGCAAAAGTCGCCGGAAGCGTGGCTGAAGCAATCTATCCTCCAACAGGAGAATGAAAGCGCGGTCACCCATCTTGCGAATCGGTCTCCCCATCGCCTGCATCACGGAGTTCACTGCAGGTTGCTGTACAGCCCACCGGTAGGAACGCTCCCGCCCGAACCGGTCCTCGTAGTACTCCTTGCGAGCGTTCAACTCCTCGGAGGGTGGAGCGAGCGGCAGGCCGATGCAGACCACGGCATCCAGTAGGTTTCGTTGGTAATCGATGCCTTCTGCCAACTTCGCGGCATACACTCCTGCCAACAGAACCCGCTCGCCTGCGCTGCGCGCCATCTCAAGGTCACGCAACAGAGCGTCAATTCGATTCTTGCTCCAACCGGGTTCCTCCATGAGGACTCTACGGCCGTGCCAAACCTCCTCACCGACGATTTCATTCAGAAGGGCATAGGATGGAGTGAAGACTGCTACATGCCCAGGAGTTTCTTGAAGAATGGTGTGGATGTGGTCCCTGATCTTCTTGGTGTTCTGGGGCCCTCTCCGGTTGTACTGGCTGGTCACTCCCGTGGCGGCAGCGACGGGGCGCTTGTCTGACAGGAATGGCGAAGGATATTCTCTCATCGTGAGAGGTTTCTCCTTTGGAAGGGCTAGCAGTTCACCGTACATCTCGGGAGGTGTGAGAGTTCCAGACATGAGGAGCGAACCCGCAACTGCATCAAATATCGGGCCTGAGACTATACCCGGGTCGAGAAGATGTGTCGTCACCTTAGGGGCGTCCCCTACTCCGTGAGAGAAGACGAGTGCGAGCGCAGAACTTTCACCTAGCCGTCGTAACAGACTGAGAAGCTCACTGAGCCTTTCAGAGGCACTATCCTTATCTTCGTCCAAGTCGGGGTCGATATCTATTTTCACTTCAGAGAGGATTGCTGCGATTTCATCGAGGCGGAGAGGAGCCCCCTCCAAGTCCGCCTGAAGGGCCGAATTCAGCACCTCTAGGAGTTCCGAGTTGGGTACTCTGGACTCATCGGAGTCCCCTTTGACCAAGGCTTGAGAGTGAACTCTCATCCAAGCGAGGATGTCGGTGCGGATTCTCTCGAGGGCGGCGAGGGTGCGCCGCATTCGGTGAGTACGCAAGTTTGCGGCGTCATCCGAAGCCTCTTCGAGAGTCTCTACATATTCCTCCAATTCCAAACGGGCGGATAGAATCAGGTCGCTGGTAAGTACGCGCTTCATCCCCTGAGTGATGCGATTAGGAAGATTGTGTGCCTCGTCAATAACGAGAATGATCTCTCCCAAGTCAATTCCCATAGCCTCCAGTGAGGCCTCCCTCACACGGTCGTGGAACAGGTGGTTGTAGTCGCAGACCACGATGTCCGCTGAACTCGCTGCCTCGCGGGCGACCTTCCATGGGCAGGTCGGTTTGGCTCGACCGTCTTGGGTGTATTTTCGGGCTACTTCGACCAGTTCGCTCACATGGAGTGGGTCCTCTAGGACTTTGAGTTGCAGACCATCAGATTCCTGAAGGTAGGGGATGCATTGTCTGTTGGAGCGTTTTTCAGCGCATAGGCGAGAGAAGAGGGATGAGAATTCGAAGCGGATTTCATCGATGCACATCGATTGTTGGCCAACGAGGTCGACAAGACCGACCTTCCGCTGCTCAGAGGGGCGACGAGAATTGATTTCTCGAACGGTCTCCACAACTATGCGATGCTGCGATTGCCGACCTGTCAGAAAGAAGATGATCCGCCGGTTCGGTGACATCGCGGCGACATCCAACGCGGCAGATAGCGCAGCCGCGGTCTTGCCGATTCCAGTCGGAGCCGCTGCGAGGTGGCTACCCGAGCCGGCGATGGCTTCGTGAGCGGCCTCAATCATCTCGTCTTGCCCCGGTCTCAACTCATCGTGAGCAAGAAAGTTAGGAGCCCTAACGAAGTCAGCATCGGTCACGGAAAGCCGCCTGTCGAGCGACCCTCCAATAAGGTTGGGTCTCAGAGGGGATTCAGCCTGTCGGCCAGAACCATTTGGGGGTGCCCCCCGAAGGGGACGGGGTAATGACGATTCAGAGATCATCAGTGAGGGGGGTCCCCGCATACGCAGGGACGGGGGTGTTTGGATTCGAAAGGACTGCGAGTCTCGCCCGCAGTCGAATGTTGAACAAGCCTAGGGTAGGGGTGGGAGGGGCCTTTCGACCCCCCCCAGTGTTCTTCGTGTGCATCCCATCGCTCACTTTTCTCACCCTTGTTTATTCGATATGATCCTGATGTTTGCCGCGCTGCTCAACCTCTTCGAGCAACTCTATGCCGGCGTCCAATGAAGCGCGCATCTCAGCGCTCTTTTGCTCGAGCAGAAGTGCAATTCCGAGTCCGGCAGCTGAACTGGCATCGATTTCTGCCATTCGCTCCAACACCTGTAGTTGCTGAGCGACAATCGTACCCACGCGAATAGTAATTCGGCGCCCGGCATCTGGTGATGCGGTCTCTTCGAGCAACTTGTGCAGTCCTCGCCTGAGAACATCTGAACGGTTGCGCATGCCATCGAATCCGATGCACCGGTCCAACTCGAGAATCTCCTCCTCGGTCAGTCGCAGTGACACCATTTGACTCGGTCCCGACATCCTTTCGCCTCAGTTCCCGGTTAGTGGGGTTGCTTATTATCTTGTCCGACGATTGTAAATCAATGTCATACGGACATGGACCGCAACCATGGTCCTTCTGTATAACGATTGTCGAGGTCATCGGAGAATTCCGGTTAGTCCGATGCCGACCAATCATCGAGATGTCCGCATCCACTTCTTCACCTTCAGCCGCCTAAGGTGAACTTCAGACCGTTGGCTGAATCGCCTACTCTTGCTGGCAATCTCAGAAGAGGCCGGTTTTACCAACCAAGAATTGGAGTGCGTGAATGACGATCACGCAGGCGCCGAAGCCAGAGACCACCAAGTCGTCATAGGTTCTCCCTCTCCAAATGCAAAGGCAGGCGCCGAAGACAGCCAGAAAGTCAGTCCCAGGACTCGCAAGGTAGGAGCAGTTTGCCAGCGGAGGCAGTGAGGATTCCATGAACACCCAATAAGCCAAGGCGAAGAGCCCACCACCAGCAATTCCGAACTTCCATCCTTTCAGTGTTTCAATTCTCTCTTTGATTGTCATCAATCCAGTATTCCCCCTCGGTTTCCGCGCGCTCTCGCACGCGAGAAAGATTAGTCATCGCATCAGAGAGAAGAGTGTATTCTCGTCTGACCTCCGAATCAATCCCCCGAATCAACTCAATGGGGTGAAGTGTCAACTTCCACAAATGGGCGGGCCTTCCACGGCCAGCTCCCTTGCCTTGGGATGAGGTTACCCAACCGTGGAATCTACACTGCCGTAGACCACTTGAGATTTGGGTGTTTGAGAGGTTTGTACGCCGGGATATTTGGCGAAGTGTCAAGGGCGCCTCAGCGGAGAGAGCGGAGACAACGGCAGCCACAGTCTTCGGATAGCCATTCACAGTGAGCGCATCCGTCGGAATCTCAGCAGCCACTTTCCCACCCGTTAACGAACTCCTACTGTCGTCGATGCTATATGGATTCCCCGCGAACCCACTCTCATCACCATCTGCGGTTGTAGATTAGTTCACTACTTTACGAACTCACCTGACTGGACTATGCAGGTGAAATGTGGGTGCGGAGTGAGGGCCGCTCGGGCTAGTTTGAGTGGGCACCTAAGGAGGTTGAAGGCGGGGAGGGAATTCGATTGAACTACCTCTTACCTCCACCCGCCGTTGCCTTCAAGGCCATGTTACACTGGAATGTCATTCAAGCAGGGGTCGCCAAGCTTGGTCAACGGCGCTGCGTTCAGATCGCAGTCCTCAGTGGTTCGCAGGTTCAAATCCTGCCCTCTG
>CAUZJP010000006.1:0-15533 GCA_963580235.1 Candidatus Thalassarchaeaceae archaeon | reverse complement strand
CACCCGATTCGGACTTTCCGGCCTCAACTGGTGGTGGTGGTGGTGGAAGCGTCTCTTCAGTTGATACTGAAACGGAAGGCCGCGAGTTTGCCATGAGTGGAGCCAAATTCCCCATCGGAGGGGGGGGAAGGTCCCCGGTTATTGGTGGGAAAGAGACTGCGAGGCTTGGCGCAGGTGGTGAGGAATCAAAGGGTGAAGACTCCTTTCTAGTCGATACGATTGCAACACCAATCCCACCGACCAAGATGAGAATGAGCAGTAGGGCGCCACCCCAGAGTAGACCTCCGCCAGACGACGAAACCTCCCTGTTGGGGTCATCAATGACATTCAACTCGAATTCGTAGTTGGAGCCTGTGACATCATCCGCCGCCGCCAGCCAGAGGGTGATGTTACCCAAACCGGGCGAATCTGCAGTCACCTCGAAGGTCAGAGTGCGCTCCTCACCGGGCTGCAACTCGACCATCTGGTGATTTGTCGCAGTCACCTCCCAGCCTTCTGGTGCGCTCACTTCAATGCGATGTGATATCGGAGTGTTTCCGCTGTTTTCCAGATCGATCGAGAAGTTCGCGGTGCGTCCCTCCACGAGCTCTTCTGGAAGGACGAGGTCATTCCACGAGACCTGTTTGGTTGAGGCGACCTGAAGGCTGACTGTGTCTGAAATTACCATCTCTTCGACTGTCACCTGCATGGTGACTTGTGGTTGGGCCCCGGCACTGGATGTCGTCGGCAGGACAACGAGACAATCGATTTCTGTTCCCGTGCCCGGGGCAATCTCGCCTACGGTGTCACAGAGCCCAAGCCAATCACCACCGGGCAACTGAAGATATGTTGACGGGGTGAAGGGCATCGTCCCCTCGTTTGAGATGAACCAGATGAGGTGGACACCGGGCAACCCGACGGGATGAGCGCCTGCTCCTAGAGGAGTGTCCGCAGAAGAGCCATCTGGCAGTATGACCTCTGAGAACTCGATGCGCGGTTTTGGAATTGATATGACCTCTAGGTAGCCCTGCCAGTCGAGCCTGAATCCGTCATTCTCAATCATGCTGAATGTCATTGGGCCACTCGCCGCCATCCCGTTTCCTTGCAAACCGATGACGAGACTCTTCGACTCGCTGGGAGCCAGTGACATGAGAGGTAATTGATTGGTTACACTCCAGCCGCCGGGCAACTCGACCACTGCTGTCAACGACATAGGCGAGTTGCCATCATTGGTTATGACGTAACGCAGATTGAGTTGGCTATCTGGCCTCAACTCGCCGAACGTCGATTCAATCACGATGGAACCAGCCCGTTGATTCGCAACTACGAACTCAAGTGGTAATGTCCACTCCATGCCAGCATCTAACTGTGATACTGCGTGCAATTCACCGACCAGTGAAGTACCTGCGGCAACCGTGGTGTTGGCAGGTGGACTGATGGAAATAGACACCACCCTCGTGCCCGAGGTGGCAAGATAGCCAGAGGATGCGGAAGGGCTTCCGGGAGTCGAGCCGAGGGAGTCGAATCCGAGATGCCATCCAGAGGGTGGGGTTAGGGTCAGGTCCCACCCTTGTGGTCCGTTCCCTTCGTTCCAGAGGGTTATGTCGAAAGAGGTCTCTTCGATTGGCGAAACCGAGAGTTCGGTGAAGGTCTTGGTGAAACGGAGACCGGGCAATACCGGCACATCGAGGGTCAGCATAATCGGGTAGTCGATTCCATTGTCGACATCCCTTCCCGTCACTGTGAAGCGGTAGATGCCTGGCTCTGGGGGCGAAGGATGAACCATCGTCAATCCGACTTCGATGGACTGTGAACCGTTCATCTCAAAGGTGGTCTGAGAGAAGGATTGGAACCAACTGTCGAACTGTGCTCCATCATTCAATCGAACCGGTTTGGTCGCAGAGATGCTGGCGTTCGTGGGTAGCAGGGCGGTGTTTCTCAAAGTCAGGTTCCACTGCACCGTGTTGTCGTCGACTGAGGCGACATGTTTGACGATTGAATTTGTTGAGAGTCGAACACCCGGTTCGGTCACTCCCACAGTAATGGTGAGAATGTTGTTCGCCTCATCCAACTCTTCGAAAGCGTCTGTAGGGTCAAGCCGGATCACTATGTCGTTGTCACCGTCGCTTGATGGGGTCCATAGCCAGTTTAGACCACGCACCTCACCTGGTCCGAGGTTGATTATCTGGGTGCCCAGCACATTGCCCTCAGCGGTTGCACGGACAGCCAAATCCTCCATCGTGCGACTACCCATGTTGGTGACTTGGACATTGAAGGTGACCTCCTCGCCCACCTGTGGAATCGGGTCTGAAAGAGCAAAGGAGTTGGGTACGAATGCTGCGTCGGGAGAAAGGTCGTCGACTCCCGCCCCACGAATCGCCAACGCGTAAGGCTGCTCAGACCTCTGGCCGCCATGCGATACATCCGACACGCGCACATTCCAAACACCCTTCTCTGCCTGATCGATGAGCACAACCTCGACGTTGTTCACATCGTCTGCAGTACCACCAGTCGTGGAGCGACCGCTCTGGAAGTCATTGCCGAGATAGATGGCTCCACTTGGCGAGGTGACCACGAGATCGAGGTCGTTCTGGAGTTGCTTCGAGGCCCAACTGTTACCGCGATAATCTGACCAACTGAGTACTATCTTGAACTGCTGCCAACCATCGGTCAGATTGAATGAGTAATCTCGCTGATTGCCGGAGCGAAGGTAATTCCTGTCGTCAACCCAGACTCCGGTGTCACCGATGATTGTCAGTGAGCGGGCCAGATTGACTCGCCCCCACCCCTCGTCATTGTTGGGGATATTCCTCGTCCCCATGTCCTCAGCACCGAGAATCAGTAAAGACTTGACCAAAGCACCCTGAGGCTCAGGCCTCATCGCAACTTCAGTGAGGTATTCGCGGATAAGAGCGGCTGCACCAGCGGCGTTAGGGGAGGCCATCGAAGTGCCGGAGTATTCGAGGTACCACTGACTGGTCCAACTTGCGCCAGAGACATCGGTCGCATCCTGCGAACGACAGGAACGAACCCAAGTCCCCGGTGCGGATACATCCGGCTTGAGGCGCCCGTCATCCGTCGGTCCGCGACTGCTGCTGTCAGCCAAGGTGTCTGGAGCCGAGCCTCCTCGGTTGTGGTGGTTGCCGATTGCAATCTGGTTCTTGGCGGTGGCTGGAGGTGTCACCGTACCGGCTCCATTGCCATCGTTTCCAGCTGAAAATAGGACCGTCAGCCCCTCGTAGGACCAGTATTGATCGTAGTAGTTGGTTCGATCGTCAACATCTTCCGAGTCAGTTGTGTATTCGCCGAAATTTTGTTTGGCTCCCCACGAATTGGTGTGTGTGCGGGCTCCGTTGTTGTAGGCGGCATTGAGAAGATAGTTCATGCTCGGCGAGTAGAACTTTCCATCGCTGTCCCGTTCCATCGCTTGGAAATACAACTGTGCCTCAGGTGCAACTCCAGCGTAGCCACCTCGACTACCGTCCCCAAGGACCGTGCAAGAGACGTGAGTGCCATGCCCACTGGTCGTGTCCTCTGTGGATGAATCACCGCTCACTACCGATACCGCCGCCACTATTCGATTGTTCATGTCGCCGTGGTCTTGGTCGATACCGGAATCGGCGACAGCGACGATTTCACCACTCCCGTTGAGAGTGGTCGCAAAGGCGGTCACCACATTGGCGACAGACATGTGATTCCTCGCGTTGTTGTTGTGCAACCCGAAGTTGGGGGGAAGGCGAATCCAGGAGACCCCCGGTTCAAGGGCTACCGCGGAGAGGTCAGACATCGAAAGCCAGCCTTCGTAGCGGCCAGAACCTATGCGCTCCTCCTCATCGAGGAGTTCCATCGACAACTTGCTCGTATCATGTTCGAGTGGACCGATTGTGATGGAATCAACCGGCATCCCACTGGTGATGTCCCGCCAACCTTGGATTCTGACGAGGACCTCTTCTGAGCGAGACGCATCCAGCAGTTCATCAGCGACAAACAGCGCGGCCGGCACAAAATGGACCGCCAAGACACCCTCGACGAATGGCAGATGAGATAGTGAGATTGAGTCGCCCTGTACGAGGAATCCTGAGGGCGGGATGTGGGCCCGAATCGTGACTCCAGACAAATCTGAAATTCTAACTTGCGACTCCCAAAGTCCCATTTCACCATCGACGATGACCATCACGACATCGTAGCGGGGCACTGAAAGTTCGGCGGGGATCGTGCGCTCGAGGCTCAAACCCTCCAATCCGAAAACTCCGATTCTTGTCTCCGCCACGCTCTCGCGAACTCGCTCCTCGCCCTCCGTTAACTCGGGTGTGCTCAAACCTCGCACGCTGTTCGGGTCGGGTTCGATTCTGACGAATTCGATTTGAGGAAAATCATCGACCATAGCAGGTTCCCCTACCTCTTCGGCCGTTTCGAAGCTGGACCACGGCGCCGACAGCATGAGGATGAGAATCAGAGCGCAGTAGGCGTTTCGCATGGCTTTCCCTACTAACGTCGGCCCTACGGGCCGCTATCTAAGTTCGGGTCATTAGTACATGGAGGAACTCATAGAGTTCCTTACGAATTCAATTAATTTTCACCTAGCGCCGCGACGGGAGGAGTCACAACCAGTGTCGGTCGGCTTTGTCGGTGAACGCTTCGCTGCTCCAATCTCCAACCCGATGTGTCCACTCCTCTGAAAGGTCTGAACCACCGTAATACGAATACTCCAGTTCCACTGTGATATCGTACTCAGCCCACACCGTCACCCCGCTGACAATCAATTCCAAATCGTCGCCGGCGATCGAGGTGTGGGCGGGAATGTCGTTTCGGTAGAATTGAGTGGAATTCAGCACCTCACCATCCAAATCGGTGAAGGTCAGGGTGACTGTCACATCAGAAATCGGCTTGGTTCCATAGTTGTGCAACTCGACCAGCACGACATGACCGGGGCCAGACTGCATGTAGACCACGTCGACATCGACCGCATCGCGCGGAATGGCCCAGAAGACGATTGCAAAGGTGCTGAAAATCAAGAAGGCCATGATGATTGATGCTACGACCACATTCAGCGAATTGACAACACGCCGAACCCGCACACCGACCTCCTTCACCTTCTCGAGGGCCTCGTGCGCAAGTTCGACCTCCTCCTTGGCAAACTCCCTGCCCCCGACTTCGATCCGCTCATCCTCCTCGTCCTCGACCTGCTCCGCTTCGAGTTCCAAATCTGCTGGCTCAAGCTGGGGTTCGTCGGCCGAGCCGACTAGATTGAATGCGCCTTCGGGGTCATCATCACTCATCTCATCACCTCAACTCGCAGTTGCAATCAATGTCAGCGCTATCGTCGACAACGGCTCGGCGAACAGATAGTGGGTAGAAGAACTGTCAAATCCGGGGAGCGCGTTGAGAAGGGATAGGTCACTGGCCAATCCGTTGACTCCAAGCGTTGACGCCGACGGAATGAAACTGGTGGTCTGCGCATCGATGAAGACGGCACGGGCGTCGAGAGTGGAGCCGAACGCATCAACTTGGATGCGGCCGGTCGCCGCAATCTTGCCGCCGCGCACATCTGAGACAACGACGATTGGATAGGTTCCTGCGATGTAGTGCGTCTCAATCGTCGCACTCTTCAGATTCTCACCAATCGCCTCTATTTGCCGCACCCAAACACCCGGCATCGCCGGCATGTCGGTCTGCCTCACATACAGACGGCCCAATCCATCACCAGATGATGAGATACTGACACCCATCGAATCGGTAGGCACTATTGAGGCGTGTGAAGCCATATCCTGAGCAAGAAGGAGCACATCGGCCTTTGAGTTGATTGCTCGGCCAGAGGCGGAGATGAAGAGGTCCATCCCATCTTGAGAGGAGGTGTAATCGAGGGTGGGCATCCCTTGGAAACTAGTTGGGGAGGTGATGTCGAAAGTTGTAGACGGCTCAACATCAAGAGTCATGGTTCCAGGCACTTCTCGGATGAAGACTGTCAGCGGCCACCATCTGTCTGCGGCGAAAATCTGCTGTTGCATCATCAGAGATTCGACGCTTCTGCCGTGTACCTGTTCGTTATCCGGAACGCTCATCGAAAGATGGATTCGCTGTCCTAGAGCGGCGTTCAAATCAATTTCGCGTGGCACATCTGTGACGAGTACCTCTGAGCGGCTCGCACCCTCTCTATCGAGCAGCATCGCGTGTACCGCATCGAGTCGGTGTGACATCTCATAGCGTGCTGTCAGCATGATTTCCGGAATCACCTGGCCTCCGATTCTCTCCATATCAGCATCCATGTGTAGTGTCGTGTTCTGACCCGGCACGAAGCCGAGCATGGTCATTTGGAAATCTTGGCCATAGAAGCCCTGTACATCGATTATGAGTTCGCTTCGCTGAGGTAACCAGCCTTCCAAATCGACTTCGACATGGTATTTCTCAATGATTGTCAAGTTGGTGTACTCGACGAAGACACTCGCCACTGGTGGCAAGTTGGGGAGCCATGTTCTGATGTGCAAAGCGGTTCGGTTCTCATACTGCTCGGCTGACATCGAGAGGCCATGCACCCACTCCGGCTCGGGCATTTCCATGCTCCCCTGTCTAATATCCGCGGTAACCGAAAATGGTTGGTCAGCGTTCAGTGTCAATCCCGCGGAGAAGGAGTCCGAACCGCTCCCATCACCGGTCAGTGAGGTCGAGAATTCGCCGAGCATCTCGTTGACTGATCGGCCAAGGTCAGAGAATCCGGCGAGGAAGAAGCCGATTCCGGCCAATCCGTTCTCCGTCGAAAGTGTCGGCAGGGTGAACCGACTGGGCCCATCGCTGCTCGGAAGTGCCAATTCCAACTCGCCGGGTAGTGGTGATATCAACACATCCCCGTTGACACCTAGAGTGGGGTCCTCCCACGCTGTGTCATCCCTGAGCACCAGCGCGAAGTCATCACCGCCAACTCCGCTGATTCGGACGGTCGACATGCCATCCCTGCCATCCGCACCTTCCAATACCGGTGGTGACCACTCGACCTCCGATATTCCGGTCAGGCGAGCAGAAAGTGACGCTTCTGAAGCGTTTACATCCTGCCAGAAGAGGAAGTGGTTGCCATCCATCGTGCGCGGCGAGCTCGCATTGCCCGACTGCACAGTGATGCTGTTGAATGGCTGCTCGCCTCGCCAACTGACTCGCTCGCCGATGTCCATAGTGAAATTCTGTGGGAATTGTTCGATGAGAACCACCTGCTGCTGGGTGCCGTTTGAACCGGCGTACAGGATCTCTCCAATCGGCCGGTCAGATGCCCAAGAGACATCATCTCCCGATATCAACAGATCGAGTTCTGCGGGTTGCTCGGAGATGTAGATCGACTGGAATGAAATTGGCTCGATGGAGCCGTTATCATGTTCGATGTAGAGCAGTCGAAGTGGGTCACCTCCTGTCGAACTGAAGGAAACCTGTTGGTCTCCACCAGCTCCATCGACGATGTGGATCGCCTTGAGGCCGGAATGCTCGATGCTGACCGCTACGGGAACGAGAGGTTCCACCTGACCCAGTCTTCCTTCGACCAAGCCTAAATCGATGTCGCGCGCCATCATCAGATGAGAGCCGTTGGTAGTTGGATGGGGGCTTGAACCGAGTTCGATTTTCGCCATGCCGAGAGACATCGGGGTGCGACTCGCTTGGATGGTGTCAAACAGCTCAAGATGCAACTCGCCACCGGTTCCGCTACCGTCACCATCGCCGCCAACGATGTTGACAATCGCTTCAGGAATGCTGTTGACAATGTTGCCGACATCGATGAAAACATCGACCAAATTTAGAATCGTCGCATCGAGCAGCGCTGACAGCGGGTCAGATTGCTGATTACCCAGTCCCTCTGCGACGTCATCACCACCACCAAGTTGGAAAGTTCCGTACAGCACCAACGCAGTCGGAAGGTTCTCGGCGTGGATTCGAAGTCTTCGGTGGTCCTCGGGCGCGCCTGAGCGCATGTACCATGAGGTATATTCAATCTCAACCACCGACTCTGTTGAAACAAAGACGACAAGCGTGTTCGGAGGTTCAGCCGGGTTCACCGGCAGGCTGGGATCGTTGACATTCGGGGTGGTATCCCGGCTGAAGTTCTTGATGGCCAGAATAAGCGAGAGACGCTCTGGCATCTGGCCAGGCAGTTCGGGAGAACCTTCACTCCCCACCATCCGGAAAATTCTCTGAATGTTCTGCTGCGATAGAGTCCCTGATGGCATCCCGCGCAACCAACCGAGGGAATCTGTGATGTTGCCGAACGGCTCACCCGGGGCCACACTCTGGTTAGCACGGTTTTCGTGGAAGTGGAGGTGGAGATCTGCCCTCTGGTCAGCATAGTACTCGACAGTATCGAGCCCACCCTCCCCTGTCACCCCAAAACTGGTGGTCAGAACATTGTCGTTTCTCAACACCAAGTCGATGACCTGAGGCAGTATTACCGCCCCCTCCACGGGATGGATTCCCAAGTCGATGTAGGCGATTTCCTCAACCGGTCTGTCACCCTCATTTTGCGGTACTCCGTAGTGTATGTAGCCGAAACCCACCCCCACCGTACACGGGTGTTGACTCGTTGGCAGGTCGTGTTGGGTCGCTGGGTCGTACCAATTCGGACAATCTGGCTGACCTACATTGTCGACATGGATTGCGTAGGGTGCGGCGACGGCCGAGACAACGACTCCGCTCTCATCGCCGCCGGTGATGATTCCTGCGATTGACAACAGGAACGAAGTCGTCGCTTCTGCGATGTCAAACCAGAATCGCTCAAGGCCCACCTCGAGGCTGAAATCCTCGGGCACCATCGTGAAGCGACTGTCGATCACCCAGACATAGCTCTCGCCCTGCCCAAGCGGATTGAGGGAGTAGGCGAACTGCTTCATCATCGTCACCTCAAGGAATTCGATGTGGTTCCAAACGGTCGCAGAAGGGTCGAGCGCTCGAACGGTGAACTCAATGGTCGGCTCGACCCAGAGTGTAGTCGGAGGATTGCCCTCAACCCCCCAACCATCGCTCTCGGAGGTGTCTACGGTCAACCCCACTTCGATCTCAGCGGTGGTGTCGTCATCGATTGAAATCTCATGCAGAAGCGGGTCACTCCCCGTCAGTAGGCCTAGAAGTCCACCTAGGAAGAGTGCGCTTTCGGCGAAGTCGACCTCCTCGTAGTGGTCATAGCTCTCACCGGTGCGGGTCTTGAAGTGGGTCCAAATGACGAAATTGTCAGCGGTCAGCAGCGTCCCCCAGATGTTGTTAGCCCACTCATCGGGATGGTTTTCGGGATCTAGCAACATGTCGTACGGCACTGGATGGACCACCGAGGGGGGCGCGGTCTGCACGAGTTGCATGTTGGAAAGGCTCTCCTGCACTCTCGCCATTGGGTCCTCCGAATCGGACTCCCTTACCTCTATTCTGACTCCATCCAAGGCGTTGTTCGCGGCGTTCACCACCGCCAAGTCCCCTATTCTATCACTCCGCTCGTTGAGAACATCATCGAGTTCGAGCATGATGCCGAAGTCCTCTGCCTGAATCTGCAACTCAGCTGAGGCGGTGCCGATGGGGGTAAACAGAGGCAGGAGTAGAATCAGAGCGATGAAAACACTGAGGCGGGGTCCTTGCGAGCGTGGGCCCGCGACAAGCACGCGCACGGAATCCTCATTCACAGGAGGATTTCCTCACTCCTGTCGCTTCAACCGTTTGGTCGCCTGCATGATTGAAGCGTCATTTCACAAGATGACGGAATCTGCGAATGGTCACTTGATTGGAGGTTTCAGGTCTGATATTGGCTGAAATCAGCGCTGCAACTTGATTTTCTGCTCGCAATTGGGGCAAGCCACCATCGCCTCTTCAAGCTCGTTGGGCATATCGACGGCAAACGCCTGATCACAAGCGGGACAAGCGGCCTTCACCGTGGTGACACCCTCGTCGGTAGGATCCGCCGAAGCGGGTTGCTCGGCGGTGGGCGGAGAGGTCGATTCGGCGGTGGGCTGTACGCTGGCCCGCTCTTCGGTCGGTTTGGGAGCCGGCTTCGGCTGTCTAGCAGCGGGTGCGGCACCGACCGTACCGGGAAGTGAGATTCCCGAGGAACGCTGTGCTTTCCTCCCTTCGCTCTGTGTGGAAGCTGCAGATTCAGTAGGCTGTGCAGTCTCCGGTTCGGGGTCGGCCTCCTTCACCTCTCTCTTGCGCAGGAAGTCGAGGTCGTCCAATACCGAGTCATCCTCCACCGCTGCCGCTTGTGTGGCGGGCTCTTCCGCGCCAAACGCCTCTAGCAGGTCGCCCGAGAGTAGGGTGGCGGAACTCGCCGTCACTCCGGCGAGTGCGGAGATTTCAGCCGAAGCACCCGCTCTGCCGATCAATTGAGAGTCTTGGGTTGCATACATCGCCAACTGCTCATCTCGCTCAGGCTCGGGCCCTTCCTCCTCTTCTTGCTCACCCTCTTGCAGGGCAATCGCCTCGAGCGCGAGTGTCTCCTGATGGCGGCCCCACAGCAGGTAGCCACCGCCGGCCATCACCAATAGCAAGACCAGACCAAGAGCCGCCCATAGCCCCCCGGGCACGGAAAAACTGGAGGTAGAGGCTGAACTCGCTGACGGACTCACATCGATTAGATGCTCCACGGTCTTGTTGAATCCCGCTTCGTTCTGAACGGTACAGGTCACATAGGTCGGCTTTGCCGAATTGAAAGTCCATTTGACTGAAGGACCTGTCGCCTGTATGTCGTTGGTGGTGTCACCATCATCGTCAGCATCCGTCTCCTTATCAAAATCCCACGAATAGGTCAGCGTGGGTGACTCCGGGTCTGTGGCGCTGACCGTGAAGGAAACCTCTTCGCCGGCAATGGTGGAATCCTCTCCGATAATCTCACTGACCACCGGAATGGTGCCATCTCTGACCACGATGGTCACGACGGTGGCGGCAGCATTGCCAGCCCCATCAACAACTGTCAGTTCGACAGTGTGATTTCCGGTTTCGTTGAGAGATTGAGTGAACTCGGAATTCGCTTGCGTGTAGGCAGCCGCAAGCAGCCCATCAACCCGCCATTCCTCTCTTTGAATCATCCAATTGTCAGTCGAAGTCGAGGTGAGCGTGAAATTCGCACCGACATCCCGGTGCCATATGTTTGAACCAAGTATCGATGGAACCGGATTGGTCTGGTCTGTGACTGTGACTGAAACTGAGGCGGTGGTTGAGCGCCCGTCAACACCGTGGATGGTGGCACTCACATTGCGTGTCCCCGGCGAAGACCAACTTGCGGTGGTGAAAATCCCCGTTGCATCAACTATCGTGTCGCCGTCAAAATCCCATTCCGTCTGCGTCAAATCTGCCTGTTGGGAGAGATTGGGAGTCACATTAACATCGAACCCGACCTCTTCACCAACATCGACGGAATCGAGTGTGTCAGCGCTTGATATCACCGGGTTAAGAACTGGTGTAATGGTCACGCTGACTGTGATGCGCAACTCCGTCGAGCCGTCGCCGCCACCGGTCGGACCTGCCTCATTGTCGAGGAAGAGGTAGAGCGATTCGCCAGCCATGTCGCTGGTTACAATCCAAGGATTCGTGGTCGGACTGCTGATGGAGAGCATCTCTGTGCCGGGCACCCAATAATCGCCACCCCCGCCCATCAGATAGGTGTCCCGATTGTTCTCGGTGATGAGGAAGAGGTCGCCGTTGCCGGCAAGGGGAAGCGCGGTTATCGACACTAGAGTTCCCTCGTCCAAAGTCAATTCCGACGGTGTCAACAAGGCGACATGGCTCCCCGGGGTGAGCACATGCAGGGAATCTGTCAGCGACCAGTAGGGCATGGTAGGGAAGGTGATGCTCAACGTAATGTTCGCATCAGCGCCGCCCTGCGCCCCTTCTCCACCATCTCCGGGGTGAGCCAAGTTGTCCAGAATGAGATACCAAGTGGTCTCGCTCCGATCAGTTGGCACCTGCCAATGCCATTCGTTCTGACCAATCATCGACTCTAACGAAGCGTCACTCTCCCAGAAAGTGGAGGAGCGGTACGCCTGATTGTTGAGATAGGCGTCGATTGAGTTGGCTGCGAAGGTCAGGATGTCGATGCTCGTTCCGCTGATGTCGATGTCGATTGAGACGATTGAACCCGGTGTCAGCGAGTCGAGGGAAATCTGCAGGCAGGACTGATTTCCGAGCACCAGCGACGGTTGTAGGGAAGAGACGCCGGTCGCTTGACAAGGGGGATCCTTTGCTACTGCAGCATCGTTCGGCTCCACCGCTGTCAACTCGTCACCGAGCATCATCGGTGCTGTCACCATAAGCAGTAGGATGAACGTGATGAGGATGCCGCGTAGAGTGTTCATCACTCTGTGACGTCGCGCTCCTCCTCTTCAATTGTGCACCCTATGGGTGCAGTGCAGGATTCCCGGCTGAACAACCGTAAAACCGACATTGGGAGAGTATGCTGGAGCCGATTGAGTAGGCGCTCTTCCCTCAGGGATTGTCCTCAGCCCATCCTTCTGAGCGCCGAAAACGGGTGACTACACCCTCTCCATCGAGGTGGAACACATCTCCCTCAACACTCGCCACCGTACGGGGATGAACCGCAGCGGCCTCCGCCTCAAGTGACGAGGTGTCCTCGATTCTCGAACTGTAGTGGGTGAGCACCAGCAGCCCAGCACCGCTCGCTAGGGCGTGTTCGGCTGCATCTTGGGCGGTGCTGTGATTGTATCTCACCGCCTTCTCCTGCAACTCGCCGAGGAATGTCGCCTCATGGAGCAAAATGGCTGGGGCGACATCAAGTTTCGAAAAAGAGGGGAGCCCTCCTATCGTGTCACCCGATACGAGAATCGATTGTGCCGGCCGTGCCACACCGCGGAACTCCGCCGCCGAAAGCTGCTCATCGCCTGCCGAGATATCCTCACCACTGGCCAATCTGCTGATCTGGTCCATCGTGAGCCCCAACGAATCCGCCTTCGCCCGAGCGAACCTTCCGACCCTTTCGGGACAGGTGATCTGCCACCCGCAAGAGGGAATCTGGTGTTCCGTGGGAACCATCGTCAGTGTCACTCCATCAAGTGGCTGAATCGGTGATTCAAATGGTGCATCGCCGTCCATCGGTACGAGCACCCAGTCGATTTCGTAGCCGAAATCGTCGTCCTTGTTAGACAGCGCCTGCCACTGTTGGAAGAGAATTGCGAGGTCCGTGGTCCCGATTCCACTTCCCTCAGGAGGTGTCTGACCCGGGTTGTCAAGTGACCATTGGAGAGCCGCCGAACTTGTCGGACCGATGACAGTGAGCGGTTCGCGGCGACCATCGAGAGCGAGGCTGCGGAGTAGGGGTAGGACCCCCCAGCAGTGGTCGAGGTGTCCGTGGGTGAGCAGTATCGCACGAATTCTTGCCATCCGGGTCCGAATCGAGAGGCCGGATTGCTTCAGGGCGTGGTTGTGGTCGAGCAATCTCTTTTGCATTCCCTCACCACAGTCAACGAGTAGAGAGCCACCAGGAGTCATCACGAAGGAGCCCGACACCGACCTTCCATGGGAGAAACGGGCCGACGAAGTCCCAAGCACGTGCAGTTCGAACATCTTCACTCTCCCCGTGTGCGCGAGGGGCTCACCCCTCATCAACCATTCACGAGACTCACACCGCCAACTCAAGCCTAAACCGCGGCACTCCAACAGAGCCGGTTCTATGTCGAGAAAGTTGCTGGAATCGGGGTATCGGGGAACCAGCGAAGCAGCACGATGTTCTCTATCGCCCTCACCCAATGCCAAGGGATGGCGACATGAACGCCGCCTTCCACCAACTGTTCGTCACAATCCACGACGAAGAGGTGACTAGCCATCCAATGGTCGACTTCTACTATCGCATCGTGGACCAATCCGAGTTGCCTGCCGTCAGGCAGAAACACAGGGAGTCCCTGAAGCGATGTGATGAGCGCCTCCACCATCGAACCGCAGGGCGCGCTCCACAGCCATCAAACTTCGGCACGATGAGCCCTCAAGGCACAGGTCTCGGCCGAGATACGAAGGTGGCGTAGCCAATTCGAACTGAGCGGACGGAGTTTGAGTCGGCTCAACGATGGTTGGTAGGCAATCAAATGACGATGTGTCGTTTGATTATTTGCCGCGGCCCTTGTGTGCTGCGAGGCTTGGCCGCAGTTTCTCTGCGCCCTTGCCCTTCTTGTGGAGGCCCCGACCGCGCTTTCCAGCACTGGTCTTGCCACGGTGGGCTCTGCCTCTGTGGCGGCTGTTGCCAACCCAGTTGAGTTGCTTGTCAGCCTTGATTGAAGGATGGTTGGGGTCGAGTAGAATGACTTCGAAGAATTTCTGCTTGCCGTCCTGGCCAACCCAGTATGAGTTGAGAACCTCGAGATTCGGGTACTTGCGACCTACCCGCTCTTCGGCGAGTCTCTGAGTTGACTTCGCCATCGTGATTTTTCTCATCCCCATCTTCGAAGGCTTCCTCTTCTTGTTGATCTTGGACTTGCGCAGACCACCACGGCGAATCCGGGTGCGCACGACGACTACTCCCTGCTTCGCCTTGTAGCCCATTCTGCGGGCTGCATCAAGGCGGGTGGGCTTGGTGACTCGGTGAAAGACTGGTTGCCTGCGCCACTCTGTCATCCGGTCACGACGGTACGCAGAAGGAATGTTCGCCTTCGGCTGCTTCCAAGTGTCACCAAGGTAGGAATAAATGCTCTTTGACATGCTCAAGACCCTCCAAGGCAAGCCGCCGACCGGCTCCCCCTTTATGACAGAATCGGCTTGTTCTCCGTAGGAGAAGGAATGGGTTGGCCCGACCGAGGCCCCGCAGAGCCCCAGTCGAACTGTTAGCTGTCTGTGAAGGTGTTCAGTTGAGGCCCCCGACTAGCGGTGGCATCACGCGAACCGTCCCGACGTCTCCCCAATTTGCCTGCTCAAGCTCGGCCGGCTTCACAAGCCGATTCCCAGCGAATATCCAAGCATTCGGGTTCTGGTTGACCACATCCATCGTCTCGGCCTTGGTCAGCTCTAGGGCTGCATGGCCGGACGCATCTGCAATCTCGACAGTAGTTCGAATTTCATTGTCCATCTATTCTTTCTCCCCCCTACCTATTGGCGAAGGTGCGAATCTTCCAAGCGTATTTGAAGGATTCAACCGCACTTATGAAGTGGCAATGGAAGAACTGGATTTCGCCACCTACCAAAAGGTGTCAAAATCAGTCGAATTTCTGGAAGCCGAAGCGGCTCCCCGCGACCTTCTCACGCGCCAGTCCAAGCGCCTCGCCAAGAGTGTCGGCATTCATCTGCTCCTCAAGGAGCCTGTCTCTCGCCACACCTGTGATGATGGCCATGACTTTGATGGTGTCACCAAAGCCGGGATCCTGTCTAGCACCCCAGATGACATTGGCGTCGGCGCTGATTCGGTTGGACATCAGATCGACCACCTGGGTCGCCTGTTCGAGAGTCATGTACGGACCACCCGTGACATGGATGAGCGCCCCCGTGGCACCAGCGATGTCGATGTCGAGAAGTGGATGGTTCAACGCCTCGTGAACGACCTCGTCGGGACCTCTGTCACTCTCTCCGTAGAGCATCATGGTAACTCCGCCATCCTCCATGATGGCGCGAAC
>CAUZJP010000005.1:0-16756 GCA_963580235.1 Candidatus Thalassarchaeaceae archaeon | reverse complement strand
GAGGACCGGGGTGCCAAAGGAGTCGTTGGCTCCGGGGGCTGGCCTTGGTGGAACTGTGGTGGCTGGTGCGATCGGATTTGGCGTGTGGGCGATTCCCGTTGCGATTCTCTCACCGTTCCTCGCCTCATTCTGGCCGTTCATCGAGATGTTCCTGATGTTTTGGCTCGCCTGGCAGGGGCTCAGTCTGGCGATTCACGGAAAAGTTCACGAAATCGACTGGATTTCCTCTCAAATCCACAAGAGGTTGCCTGAAGCGTACCGAAATTGGCGTCACGAGGTGGAGTTCGGGCGGGATGTCCTGCTCGGCCATTGGATCGCCTGGATTTCGTGGTTTGCGATGCCACTACTGATTCCGCAGGGGATTGGTGCTGCCGCCACCGCCTCAATCGTTGGCCTCCTAATCGCCCCGTTCAACCTCCTCCTGCACCTGATCGTCGCAGGCCTGCTGGTTCTGCTGTTGCGGGTCATCGCCGCGGCGGGCGGGCCTTTCTCAAGAATGGCAGGGAACTTCGGACACGAAGAGGTGCCGCGGCTCTGGGGCTGCCTGCTCATCGGCATGGCTGTCTGGTGGATTCTCTGGTTGGTTCTCGGACCGATTGGTAACACCCTCTTCAGTTAGTTGGATTCCATTACGGAATTATCAAGAACCCTGAAACCTACGGCTATGGGCTATGTCGATGAAAGGATTAGTATGGAGCCCAAGTAGAGTGCGGACGATGAATGATTGTGCCCGGAGGTATGTGCATCAGCACATCATCGGGAGAGGGGGTTACCCCGGAGGACCCCGTCAAAAAGACCCTGATGTGGCGCTCGCGTGGCGGCTCGGAAATCGCCGCCCAACTAGCGATCTGATGATCCGAGCGACCTCTGAGGGCATCAAGGACTGGTTGGAGTCGAAGAACTCCGGTGAGGAGTGGTCCTCGGGCGGCGCAAAGGTGCTCCTAACGGCGAGACTCCGAACCAAGATTCGAGGGCAGGGTGACGAAATCGACGATGACGAAATCGGCACCATGATCGAACAGGGGATGGAGAGGATTTCAGGATTGGCGAGAGCACCGACCCTCTCCTTGCTAGGAAGCGAGAGAGTTACTGAATGGATGCCGTTGGATAGACTTCAACCAATGCTCTTCAACGACTCGCGAGTCTATGCAGCACCCGATCTGATTGTCAAAGTCGGCAGCCGCTGGCATCTGATTCGGCTCACCACGCAGATGTGGCGCCGAGTACCGAGCGAAGTCCAGCAACTTGAGCTGGGAGTGATGTTGCAGTGGGCTATGGAAGAACCGAGCCTTCCCGATGACCCCGCAGAATTCGTCGTTCAGCGAATCGGGTGGCTCGCCCACCGCTGGCTTGCATGGCAGCAGCGGGGCTCAACGGTTTGGCTTGATGCCGCGAGACTGACGCTCCTGCACGACCTGCGCGAATTGGGATACGCCCGCCACTCGGCTGGACGGTTTGGGAATCTAGACATCGTGGAAGCGAGCGGAAAGAGGCGTGACTGTAGCACCTGCGGATATCGAGAAATCTGCCCTGCCGCGGCCAAGGCAAGAACTCCCACAGTAGTTGAGGCGCAAACCCCTACCCCAGCTCAAAGGTGAGATACAAGGTCAGCAAGAACCGCTTCAGGGTCACTCGCCTTGGTGACTCCACTCGCCAAGAGCACGCCTTCGGTGCCGAGTTCGATTGCCATCGCGACATCAGCACCGTTCTTGACGCCGGCTCCGCACAACACGCGGACGTCCGGATTAACCGCCTTGACCACCGCAGCAGTTCCCGAAACAATCTCCGGGTCAGCGTTGGTGACCGAGATGTCACCACCGATGAGTTCCGGCGGCTCGACCGCGATCATCGTTGGTCCGAGAGCCGCCAGCGCCTTCGCCTCCTCCATGTCAGCTGCACAGGCGCAGACCGGGAAGTCGGCGGGCAGCGCACCAAGAAGACACTCGACATGGTCGAGAGGAACCTTGTGCTCGGCGTGGTTGATGAGGCTCCCCTGAGCACCGCGCGCTAGGGCAGTTTCCGGGTGAAGATAGCCGGTGTTCGAGCCGAACTCGATTGGGTCAAGATGCTGGGTCCATACCTGAAGATTGGGAGCAGCAGCCTTCACCGCTGACAAATCAAGGGCGGATACGACCGCCACGAAGTCAGCGCCATCACACGCCGCATCGGCCTCTGCCATTGCGACTGCAAGGCTCTCAGCAGCGGCTGCGTGGGCCATTTCGTAGGTCTTGAAGTTGACCACGATGAGCGGATTCATCGAACATCGCCACCCGTCGACCGCTGTTGAACCTGCCGAATCAATCAGTTGGGGGGTAGGTGCCGCCTTCCTGCTCATGGCCGGCGGGCACCTCGGCGTTGAAAGCGATGACGACATCTCGCAGTACCGCACCTTCGCCGACCACCGCATCTTCGCCGACCAAGCAACCTGTCAACTCTGCGCCCGCCCCCACGCGAGCGCGCGCGAGGACGGAACAGCCGCTAATCTTCGCAGCATCACCGATGTGTGCGCCTCCACCAATCGCCGAACCGCTGACCTCGCCCTCCACTGATGAGCCATCACCAGCCCAGGAGGAGGATCCAACCGGTCCACCTGAGGACCAGCGCCAACCGGCGAGACAGATGGTCGTAGCCTCCAACCAAGAGGCGGGAGTTCCGGCATCGACGAAATGACCTGTGAACGGGAAGCCGTTGAGCAGCCCTTCAGCGGCAATCGGGGTGTAGACATCCCGCTCCATGCTGTGCGGTCCGGCCGGCATCCGCTCGAATACCTCGGGCTCAAGAATGTAGCAACCCGCATTGATCATGTTGCTGCACGCCTCCTCCATGGTCGGCTTCTCCTGGAACTGGTAGACCCGCCCGTCATCCCGAATGTCGCATACCCCAAACCGGGTCGGGTCCTCGACCTCCCAGAGTGAAATGGTCGCCAAACCGCCTTGCGAGCGGTGGAATTCCAGCATATCTCCTACCGGGACACTGGAGAGCAGGTCGCCGTTCATCACGCAGAAGGTCTCGTCGCGAAGGTGCGCTCGACAATTCCGAATCGCACCACCAGTGCCGAGCGGTTCAGTCTCTTCGATTATCGTAATCTTGTAAGGAGTCTCGACAGAAGCGAAATGTTCTCGCATCTGTTCGATGCCGAATCCCGCGGCAATCAGAACCTCATCGACCAACTCGGCCGGCAGAGCCTCGACCACCCTCTCCACGAGAGTTCTGTCCAACATGGGCAACAGCGGTTTGGGAACGCGCTTGGTCCACGGGCGAAGGCGGGTGCCAAAGCCGCCGGCCAATACCACCACCTGCACGGTTTCACCTGCCTCGGGGTCGAGCCGGCCCCCTTCAATCAATTCCCCACCGGGCACTGGGAATCTCACTTCCAGCCAAGCACGCGGGCATTCCGCCAGCGTATGGTTCAAAGACGGGTCACCGTTGGCTTGCTCCATCCTTCAGGGAGATTTGTCTAATGAACATCCACGAGTATCAGAGCAAGGCACTCTTCCGAGCAGCCGGATTGGCGGTTCAGGAGGGCGTCCACTGCACCACCGTGGAGGAGGCGTTGTCAGCTTACGACGCTCTCGGCAGCGAAGTTGTGGCGGTCAAGAGTCAGATTCACGCCGGTGGCCGCGGCAAGGGCAAGTTGTACGATCCGGAGAGCGGCGAAATGGTGATGGAAGGCGGAGTCAAAATCGCCTTCAGTCGTACAGACGTCGAAAAATACGCGAGCAACATATTGGAGAATAAACTGGTCACCAAACAGACCGGCGCGGCGGGAAAGATTGTCCGAAATCTGTACATCGAGGCGGGCTGTAAAATCGCTCACGAATACTATCTCGCAATTCTCGTTGACAGGGAAGAGAAGATGCCGCTAATCATGGCCTCTACCGAGGGCGGAATGGACATCGAGGACGTCGCCGCGAACACCCCCGAGGCAATCCACAAAATATACGTCAACCTCTCTGATGGGCTGCTTCCCGAACAGGCCGAAGGGCTGGGGGACTCACTCGGACTTTCGGGCGGGGCGGCTGACTCATTCGTCGAGATGATTCACGGCTTGTTCCAGTTGTTCGTCGAAAAGGACTGCTCAATGGTCGAAATCAACCCTATGGTGCGTACTGAGGACGACCGAATCGTCCTCTTGGACGCAAAGGTGGGATTCGATGACAATGCACTGTTCCGTCACCCGGACATCGTCGAATTGCGTGACCTTTCGGAGGAGGAACCCACAGAGGTGCGGGCGAAGGAAGCCGGCCTTTCGTATGTCAAGTTGGACGGGAACATCGGCTGTCTCGTCAACGGAGCGGGGCTTGCGATGTCCACGATGGATGTCATCAAGCTGTACGGCGGAGAGCCCGCGAACTTCCTTGATGTCGGCGGTGGCGCCACAGAGGAGCAGGTGACCACGGCGTTCGGAATCATCATGGAGGACCCCCGCGTGAAGGGGATTCTCGTCAACATCTTCGGCGGCATCATGCGCTGTGACATCATCGCGCGCGGGGTGATAGCAGCGACTCAGGCGCTCGAACTCGATGATCCGCTGGTCGTTAGACTGGTCGGCACCAACTTCGAGGAAGGGCGACGGATTCTGGCTGAGAGTGGGTTGAACATCCACACCGCGGAGAGCCTTGCAGAAGGGGCTCAGAAGATTGTCGAACTCGTCGGAGGTGGTGAGTGATGGCGATTTGGATTGAGGAGGATGCGAAGGTTCTGGTTCAGGGCATCACCGGCAAACAAGGCACCTTCCACGCCACCATGATGGTCGAATACGGCACCGACATCGTTGGCGGTGTCACGCCCAGAAAGGGTGGACAGACCGTAGATTTGGGCGGTATTGAAGCGCCTGTCTGGGACACGATGTCCGAGGCTATCGAAGCGACGGATGCCGACGCTAGCGTCATCTATGTGCCACCACGGTTCGCCGCGGCGGCAATCATCGAAGCGGCTGACGCATTCAGTTCAATCAAGGGTGAAGGGGTCATCGTCTGTATCACAGAGGGAATCCCGACTCTTGACATGGTGCGCGCAGTCGACCATGTGAACGACATCGACGGAATCCGGCTGATTGGGCCGAACTGTCCAGGGATCATCACTCCCGGAGAGAATGGAGGCTGCAAGATTGGCATCATGCCTGGCCACATCCACGCCAAGGGGAGAATCGGTGTGGTCTCAAAGTCGGGAACCCTGACCTACGAGGCGGTCGACCAGACGATGAGCATCGATGAGGGGCAGAGCACCTGCATCGGAATCGGTGGCGACCCTGTGAACGGAACGGGATTCATCGACTGCTTGTCGGCATTCGAGGCTGATCCGCAGACAGAGGCAGTGGTCATGATCGGAGAAATCGGCGGCTCTGCCGAAGAGGAGGCTGCCGCTTGGGTCGCAGCCAACATGAGCAAGCCGGTCGTCGGCTTCGTTGCGGGAATGACCGCACCTCCCGGCAAGCGGATGGGACACGCAGGAGCCATTATCAGCGGAGGAAAGGGGACCGCTGCGGAGAAGGTTGCAGCGATGGAGGCGGCTGGAATCCGATGCGCCAACGACCCCTCGGAAATCGGTGCAGTTCTGCTCAAATCTCTACAAGCCGCGGGTCTCAGATGATTCATCAGCTGACTGACAGAATCACAACCTGCATTCGTGCCACAATTGAAGTCGGGTGGCCTCAGCAATCGTAAATGATGACACTCGACGCAGCCGCACTCATCCCGGTCGTCCTAGTTCTCATGGGCGGCGCTGTTTCGCCCGGCCCCAGCCTCGCAGTCGTGCTTCGCAACACCATTGTTGGTGGCCGAGCACGAGGCGTAGCTTGCAGTGTAGGACATGGTATAGGATTCGGAATCTACGCTTTTCTGGCAATTTCCGGAATTGCACTTCTGAAGTCGGCGGGTATGCAGTGGACGGTGGCTCTCGAACTGGCGGGAGCGGCATTTCTCGTCTGGATTGGAGTTTCGATGATTCGGACACCGGAGCGGGACCTGAATGAGGGGGATGGGCACCCCGAAAGTGAACGAGATGGCTTCATCGAGGGCTTTCTCATCGCATTTCTCAATCCGAAGATCTTCGTCTTCCTAACCGCCATCTTCAGTCAGTTCATCGACGCTGGAATGGTCATCCAAGACCGATTAATACTCGCCGCCGTTGCACTTTTCATCGATACCAGTTGGTATGTCATTGTCGCAACCACCCTGTCCGGCACCCCTCTGCTGGAAAAACTGCGGGAGAAGGGAAAACTCGTCGACATCACGGTCGGAGTGATTCTGTTGGGGCTCGCTGCCGCAATTCTGCTCGCCCGTCTATTCTGAATGGTGAATCACCCGAGCGAAAACAACGCTGCGTCAGTTCATCATCGAGGCGGTCTACGTTTTGGTGGACCGCCCGGCTTGCTACGTGGAGGGCCACCAGGGCCGCCTTTCTGTGGGCCACCAGGACCGCCCTTTGGAGGGCCGCCTTTACCTGGGGGGCCGCCACTGCGTGGAGGGCCTCCGGAACCGCCGCCTCTTGGAGGACCACCCGGACCGCCACCTCTCGGGGGGCCGCCGCCACTACTGGGAGGGCCGCCTCTTGAGGGACCGCCGGGGCCACCACCTCTTCCAGGAGGGCCGCCTCTTGGGGGACCTCCGCCGCCACCTCTAGGAGGGCCGCCAGGGCCACCTCCACCGGGTGGGCCGCCGCCGCGACTTGGTGGGCCACCGCGGCCCGGACCGCCGGGCGGACCTCCTCGTCTTGGACCACCTGGGGGGCCACCTCTCGGGGCAGGAGCCTCATCTTCTTCGGATTCATCTTCAAACTGAGCGCCACAATTCGGACATGCAGGGTCGGATTCCATCACAGGGTAGTGTCCGCAAGCCTCGCAGGCGAACATCTCCTCATCATTTTCCGGCTCATCCGACTCAGGGACATCTCCCCAGACATGGTCTACATCTCCATCCTTTGAACTGTAGAGTACGATTGACACGGAGAGATCCAAACCCTTGAGAGCGACCTCGGTGGTGATTGCATGCTCAAAGGCATTTGAGAGATCTGAGGGGGTGTCTAGAACGCGGCCGTCATCGACATAGGTGACATTCACTCGGATTAGGTCATCCTCCAACGCCACCTGAGGGGATTCGACTGCGACTCCTCGCTTGCGCGCCACACGCCGTACAGCCACCTCGGCCATCCGGCGCAAAAGTCCGATGGGAGGTGAATCGCCGTCACCCTGCTCGTCACCATCTCCGAGTGCTTCCTCGAGGAACCGGGCTGCCGAAGAGGCAGATTGTTCATCTTTACGAAGATGGGAGGGGAGTTCTGAGTTGACTTGGGCGAGGACTTCTTCCGCAGTATCCTGATTCATGCCCAACCATTCACTGCGCGCATCTGTCTTCTGTCTGCGCTCGACATCGTTGAGCCTGTCCACGATGTCATTGGTAGTGGAAATATCGGGTGCGAAGGCCGAAGCGATGTCGACTCCGGGAGAGTCCGTCTGTTGGTCTGCCGGAGCCCCTCCATCCATCTGACTAGCAAGTCTGTTGAGAGTATCGACATCCATCGGTTGCGCTTGAGGGGCGGGTGCATTCTGCTCGTCTCTCTGGGACGCAACTGCCTCAGGAGAAACCACTCCGAAACTGCGACTTCCCCCCCTTGAGAGGTCTTGTCGGGCGCCACATTCAGGACAGAAAATAGAGTCGTCGGGAATCTCTTCAACGCACGCCTGACAATCCATGGATGAACCCCTCCGACCCTTCGGGTCGTTCCTCATGATAAAAACGGTTGCCGCGGATGGATGCTGTATAGGGCCGAGTGTGGAGCCTGATATTACATCGAAGAAGAATCCGTAAGAGTGGATTTGGGCCCTACTCACTAGGTTTTGCAGGTGCAACCCGGAGTCGTTTGACCGGTATTGCGGTCTACCCGGTCGGCCTAGCCTTGATGAAGTCGGTCCAACACCAAGAATCCGGGGAAAAGGACAATCCCGAGGGAGCCGAGCGAAGGACGCGGTGTTCGTTGGCAGTTGAGGGTGGTCAATCATGTCAAAACTAATCAGCTCTGATATCGACTCGATGCTAGAGGAAACATCCCGCTCATTCTATCTCACCCTTCGGGCGCTGCCAACCGGTATCCGGTCTCAGGTGGGCTTGCTCTATCTTCTAGCACGTGCAGCGGATACGATTGCTGATTCAGATGAGGGTTCCACTGAAGAGAGATTACTAGCACTCGAACAGTACAACGAACGAATCCAAGGTCGCTCGGACATGCTGCCTGACCTCGCCAGCCTAGCCCTCCTCCAAAGTAACCCCGCCGAAGCGAATCTGCTGGAGAAACTCAGACTGCCTGTCTCCTGCCTTGAGCAATTCCCCCCTAATGACCAACAACGACTGAGGGAGTGTCTCGACATCATCATCAGCGGCCAAACCCTCGATTTGCAACGGTTTGGACATGCCGCGGGAGAGGTGCCCATTCCGCTAGCCAATGAAGATGAACTCGATGACTACACATACCGAGTAGCGGGAAGCGTCGGCGAGTTCTGGACGCACATGTCTCTTGAACATCTGTTCAAAGCTGATGATGAGACGACGGCGAAATTGTTCGAGACCGGCGTGCGCTTCGGAAAGGCTCTGCAACTCATCAACATCCTGCGTGACATTCCCGAGGATCTGCGCTTGGGCCGCTGCTATGTTCCCGAACCAGTTTTGGCCGAACACGGCCTGAAGCCGGACGATCTGCTCGATGCCGCAAACATGGAGAAATTTCGGCCAATTTTCGACGGCTACATCGATGTGGCCGAGGCACATTTGGATGCCGCAGTCGAGTACATCGGATTGTTGCCCCACCACCAATACCGTCTGCGTGGCGCTTGCATGTTGCCGGTGCTCATCGGTCAGCGGACTCTCATCCTGTTGCGTACCGCAAATGTCCTGGATGGAGAGAACCGAGTCAAGGTTCTGCGACCAGAAATCAAACAACTGAAAAATCAAACAATTCGAGCAATTCTGTTTCGCGGGAAGAGTCAGAGACTCCTCGATAAAAATCGTAATCCCTGACCCGTCGGAACTCCAATCTGCATGTGCGGCCCTAAGGGCCGTGAGGTTCATAGGACAAACATTGTCACATGATACTGAGGCGTATGTCAGAGACTGCCAACATCGGAGATTCCCATCTCTTCGAGGATGTAGTTGAGAGGCAGCGAACGACTGTCAGCGACGAGCGTCTTGAGCAGATTCGTAGCGCCGTAGAGATTTCCCGAGAGGCGGTGAAGGCGGCCAGCATCACAGCGATTGACATCTTCCGAGAGATTCCAGCGTTCATGGCCGGTCTCGATTTCGAGAAGGAGTTGGTCAACCCGTTCGAGCACATTGGGGCACCGATTTGGGAGGAGGAGGTCGTCCCCACAGAGATGATCGACGCAGCGTTTGCATTCTGCCACATTCTGACCCGCAAGGAGGCTGGAAACTTCTACCACGCGTTCAAGTATCTGCCCGAGGACAAGTTGAGAGCCATCGACTCCTACTACGCATTCTGCCGCAGAGCGGATGACATCGCCGACGGTGACTATGTCGATGTCTTCCCTGGAAGCCTTGGCGCGGACGATGAGGAGGCGGTCGAATACCGCAGAAGCCTAGAGGAATTGACCGGTGACAAGAGCGTGCTGGATGCGCCCACCTACCGTGACAAGTTGGCCCAACTCTTCTTCTATCGCAAGAAATTGTCAACCGCCTACAACTCGCATTCCTCCACAGACCCCATCTTCATGGCGCTCAAGGACTCAGTCACTCGATTTGATGTGCCAAAGGAATACCTCGACGACATGATTTCAGGCATGGAAGATGACCTCTACACGAACCGCTACCGCACCTTCGAAGACCTCTACCGCTACTGCTACAAAGTAGCCTCCACAGTGGGCCTTGTCTGCATCGAGATTTACGGCTACGATGACCCACGGGCAAAGGAATACGCTGAGTCGTGGGGCATCTTCATGCAACTCACTAACATTCTGCGCGATGTCCAAGAGGATGCGCTCGACAATCGTGTTTACCTGCCACTCGATGAGTTGGCTCGTCACGGCATCAAGGTGACCGAGTTGGCAGGCGACCTCTCCAATGACAAGCGCTGGCACGCCTTCGTGACTGATTACATCGAGCGCGCTGAAAGTTACCGAGAGAAGGGGCTCAAGTTGTTGCCGCTGCTCGACAGAAAGTCGCGCTATTCGCCAGCCGCGATGATGGCGTTTTACTCATCGATTCTTAAGAAGATCAAGAAGAAGGACGGCGATGTGTTCCACGGAACGATCAAGCTCACCAAGACTGAGAAAATGGTCTTGGCCGCGATAGTGTACACCAAACAACGGTTCCTTCGACTTTGAGTCGAAAGCCGCTTTGCGCCCTTTAGGGCGCAGCAAGCATCAAACAGGGAAAACAGGGCGAACAAAACTGGAGGGAGTGGGAAATGAGAGTCGCTGTGCTGATAGATGACCGCTGTCAACCCAAGAAATGCAACGCCGAGTGCGAGGCGTTCTGCCCTCCGAACCGCAACGGCATCGAGTGCATCGTGTTCGATCCGAAGAATGGCAAGGCAATCATCTCCGAGCCGCTCTGCATCGGTTGTGGAATCTGCATCCACAAGTGTCCCTACGACGCCATCATCATCCAGAATCTGCCAAGCGAGTTGGAATCGGACATGGTTCACAGGTATGGCCAGAACGGGTTTCGGTTGTTCCGGCTTCCCGCACCAAGGGAGGAGCAGGTGGTGGGGATTCTCGGACAGAACGGCATGGGCAAGTCAACGGCCATCAACATCCTCTCGGGCACCCTCACGCCAAACCTCGGAGACTACACAATCGAGGCCGCCGAATGGGACAACATTCTCTCCACCCTTCCCAAGGGCCAACTCAGGGACTACCTCACAGAAGTGGCTGGAAGCGGTGTGCGGGTTGCGGTCAAACCGCAGTATGTCGACCACATTCCAAAGGCGTTCAAGGGCCAAGTGGGTGAACTTCTCGCTGGCGTCGATGAGCGAGGGGCGAGGGCCGAAGTGGCCGCCGAACTCGGAATCGACCATCTGTTTGAGCGGGAGTTGCCCAAGTTGTCTGGTGGTGAATTGCAGCGTGTGGCGATTGCCGCAACGCTGCTCAAAGACGCTGATGTCTACTTCTTCGACGAACCCTCATCCTATCTCGACATCTTCGAGCGGATGCGAATCGTCAAAATTCTCCAGAAGTTGGCTGAAAATCATCGCGTCATCGTGATTGAGCACGACCTGGCGATTCTCGATGTGCTCTGTGACCTCGTTCACATCGTCTATGGAACCCGCGCCGCGTTCGGTATCTTCACGCCGCCGCGCGCCACCCGCACCGCCATCAACGCCTATCTCGACGGCTTCCTAAAGGAAGAGAACATCCGAATCCGCGACAAGCCAATCTCATTCCTGCGCGGCCATACCCGAGCAGAGGGGATTGGAATGCCCATCCTTGAGTGGGGTGACCTTGAGAAGACGCTTGGGGAATTCACCTTGAAGACCGAGAAGGGCACTCTTCACGAGGCGGAGGTGGTCGGAGTCGTCGGTCCGAACGGGACTGGCAAGACTACCCTCGCAAGGGTGTTTGCAGGCGAGTTGGAGATGGATGCAGGCTGGTGCACGATGGGGGCGAAGGTCTCCTACAAGCCCCAACACATCACCGCGGAGTTCCCCGGAACCGTCCGCGAATGGCTCGACGCTGAAATTGGCAACAGTTGGCATGTCGGCGAGTTCCAAACCCGCGTCGTCAGACCACTACAAGTCGACCAACTTCTTGAGTTGCAAGCGACAAAACTCTCGGGTGGAGAGTTGCAGGCGGTTGCAATCGTCATCTGCCTCGGCCGCGACGCTGACCTCTACCTGCTCGACGAGCCGAGTGCCCACTTGGACGCAAATACGCGAATGGAGGCGGCAAAGGCGATTCGGCGCACCATGGAGTCGAATGAGAAGTCGGCGTTGGTCATCGACCATGACATCTACTTCATCGACATCGTAAGCGACTCGCTGCTCGTCTTCGAGGGCGAAGGAGGCAAGGAGGGGTTGGCCGTGGGGCCACTTCCACTGAGGCAGGGGATGAACCGGTTCCTTGAGGGGGTCGGGGTGACCTTCCGGAGAGACCATGACTCGAAGCGGCCGCGCATCAACAAGGAAAACAGCCAGAAGGACCGAACACAGAAGGCGACTGGCGATTACTACTACATCTGAGGTGAGAAAACCATGCCCGTCGTCCTCCCACCCGGTGCCGGATACCTCGGGAAAAGTAGGCGGAGGATCTCAGCGAGTGGTCTAGTCACCTGGGAGCGCTGCCCACGCCAGTGGCACTATCGGCGAAGGATTGGACTCAACGATGCGACAGTCCCTGAGATGATCATCGGGCTTGTCGTCGAAGATGCGCTCTGCGGGCTCTACATGGAGCGGCTTTCCGCTGATGGCGGAGTCATGGCTGGCCGTTCATCGTGGGTTGACTTCAGTCGCGAAGAGGGTGGGCTTGAGCCGAGCGAGGCGAACGGTGAGGTGGCGATCACCGACTTAGCGTCGATTGGCGCTTGGTGCGACTTGGTGCTTCCTGCACTGGTCGCCGAGATTCAGCGGATTTTGAGAGTTCGTTGGAAGAAGGTCACCTGGAAGGCGATCGGTCGCGACATCGAAGAGGTCAAGGATTATCGAATTGAGAATTTGGTGAAAGGCGGAATCGCACTGCAAATCGAAGAGGTCGCCAACTGCATCGGGAAAAATGGCGGACCCTATCTTGCGGATTATCGGTCTGGAGGAGACCCATTCTCAGTCCCGGCCCCCTGCTGGGCCGAAAAGCCTGTCAAGCCTGCTGAGGAATCCGGCCGCGAATCGGCTGCTGGCTTCTCTGACTCAGGCCCGGTCACAGCTTGGGAGGCTTGGGAAATCGCCCGACCTTGGGTCAAGGACCCCCGAGTCGAGGAACCTCAGAGACTGTTTCACCCCGACGGATGGGGTGCTGGCGAGATGGACTTGGTTCATCGCTGGGACGGCACTGTGCGAATCTGTGACATCAAGGCGAGTGCCGGAACCAGCGGATATTCCTCGGGACTAGTCGGGCAATTGCGCTTCTATCAGTGGCTCTGGGGAGTTACCCGAGATTTGGACGGCAGGCCGAGTGGACGAGTCGTCGAAGGGCCACTTTCGGGGCTTGAGGGGTGGTATCTCTCAGGGCCATTCCGGAAGATGGTAGACCTTCTCGACGATGAAACTCTTGAGTCGGAAGTCGAGCGCTGGAAGAACACCCACGAGCTGATGACCAGTTCGGGATTACACCCTTCTGACCTCGCACCCGCCGACCCCGCTCCGTGGGTGAACCATGCGCCGGGCGGAAACCCACTGCCGGTCACCGACGAAAAGGCGGCAAAGGCGATCACTTGCGAGCGCTGCACCGGTGCCGCGTATTGCGATGCAGCGCCTGAAATCGCCAAGACGAAGGCGCTCGCGAACCTCGCATCACCCGACATTTCCGACTCCTCCAAATTGGCTGAGACTCTGACTCCAACAGCACCATGCACCCCGATTTCCGAAATTCCCCGCCGACTCCATGTCAAGGGGACGTTGAAGGGACACTGGGGGCCTCTGGCCAACCACTTCGGTGAGGAAGTCAGGGGTGCCACAGTGGTCGTGGGAAGCACCAATGTGGTGGTCGAGGAGATGGGTGCGGGAGCCTTTGGGGATATTCCGGAGGGAGAGGACTTCGCGCTATTGGATGTCGCACCGGGACAGTGGCGAAGGATGGCACGGCTCTACCTTGATGAGCACTCCACGGTGAAACCCGTTGCTGAGGCCGGTGATGTCGAGTTCACTCGATTGGGCCTCATTCCAACGCGCGCCAACCTCTCAGGGCTGGTGGTCAGCAGAGGTGGCATGAGCGGTGTCAACGCCCGCGGCAGGCAGTGGAGCATGGAGACCTGCCACCTTTGGGATGGCGAGGATGTCATCGAAGTGGTCGCCTTTGGTCAGTCAATTGGGCGGACGTTCCAGAACTTGAGAGTGGGTGACCGCCTGCGCGTGTTGGCAGGAGAGTTGGGCTGGCGTGACGGAGTTCCCCAACTCAGAATCGACTCTCGGCAGACGCGACTTGAAGTGAAGAGCGCCGAACAAACGTGACAGGGTTCAAATCCCCTCGACGAAAAGGGATGTTCGATGCCAGTCTGCGACCCTTCCGAAGACGACCCTATTGGGCCGTTCAAACGGATTTCTCACACTCAAGCGGACATGCATAGACGCTGCCCGCGGATGTGGTACAATGGCTACGGACTTGGCCTGAAAGGGGGACAGCCGCCTATCTTCGGGATGGGACACGCCGTCGAAGGCTCGCTAAACCGAATCATGCGTGACTCACCTGTTCTGGTAGGCTCCCACGACCCCTCCGAAACCTTCGATTCCCCCATCGAAGAGGTACTTCTGCCCGGCCAGGACAAGCCGAAGGAGCGCCCTTCGCGGCGGGCCGATGCTGATTGGCCGGGCCCCCGTTTGGAGGTTCTGCCCGAAGCGGAGTGGCCCACTGGTCGGGAGGCTCTTCGCGAGTGGGCATTGGCGCGGCTTGAGGTTCACTTCCCACGAGAATGGGCGGCAGTGAAGGCCGAGTGGGAAGGCGATGCGAATCGGGTCGGCGACTGGGATGAGTTTGAAGCGGCCAACATGGATGCTGCGAAGAGTTGGGTGGCCAACGGAGTTGACTTCCATCTCGACGAGGTCGAGTCTTGTCTGAATGCTGATGGGGGTCCCGACATTGCTCAATGGCGCGCTGGTGGGGGACGACCGGAATGGCCCTCTCCTGACGGATTCCCATACGGCCATTCAGATCCGCACCCATCCGCAAGCGAAGGTGATGTGACATGGTGTGAGGCATGGGAGATTGCTCGCCCTTGGTTCTGCGACCCGGATGCGGGAACCTTCTCATTGACTTCTACACACCCTGAAGGGTGGCTCGGTGGAGAGTATGACCTCGTCTATAGATGGACAGGCGAAGTGCGAATATTCGATATAAAGGCTAGCGATGGAACATCGGATTTCTCATTCGGATATGTCGACCAGATGGCAACCTACGCCTATCTTTGGTGGGCTACCCACGGACGGCAGGAAGTTCCTACTGACCTACAGATATGGTACCTCGGTGCACCGGCACGAAAGCATATCCCTGTACCTGATGAGCGGTCGATGCTGAGGCTGGAGAATCGCCTGAAGGGACTCCATGCGAAGCTTCGAGCGGCATCGGAGTTCAACGAAGAGGACTTTCCGGCAAATCCGACTCCCGTCAGGCGCTTCGGCCTAGGCGGTGTGCCACTCGATGAGGCTCCAATCGGTGATATGGCGAGATGTGGTGGTTGCGAATATCGCGGAGTGTGCAGCGCCTCGCCACACCGGCAGGAACTCCCACGCGGTGAAAATGCGCAGCATCCTGTTACGAGGGCGGCTTCGATTGAGTGTACCCCAATCGGCGCCATCAACCCATTCGTGACGGTGCGTGGGACCGTGCGTAAACTCCGTAAAGTGGCGCAGTGGCCATCCTTTGAGCGAGAGTTTTGGGAGTTCTTCTTGGACTTCGAGGACAGAGATTGGGTTGCCGTAGTAGTAAAACTGGATGAGCCGAACCTTCCGGCTGAGTTTGCAGAAGGGGCTGTGGTTCGACTTCGCAACGGAATAATCGGTGGCGGATGGAAGAAGGATCTGGGTAATCATCTGCGACTCGACATGTCAGCCAGTTCCAGCATCGAGATGGCGCCGACTGCTTCTGCAGAGGATACCCCGTTCACCCAACTTCGACCACGGACATACAATGTCAAGGCGCAACTGTTCAACTTCGAGCACAGTGAGACTGAAGACTACAGCAAGTGGGGGGCGCGGCTCATCGATGCGAGTGGTGTCATCCCATTCCAAATATGGAACTTGGAAAAGGCGCCTGAAGTTCTGCGTGAATACGAGCCGGAGCGTGGCGACGAGGTGCTTGTTGTGGGGGCTACCGCGAAGGACCAGCATGGCAAGTTGGTGCTCGAGGGGAAAATCACCAAACGACTAACCACTCGGCTCACACCCTCGACTTCCTGAGCATCATCCTTATGCTGAATCGGTGGCTCGCCGAGTCGCTAGCCGAGATCGCATAGCCCGGTATCGCGGTGGATTCGAAATCCACTGTCCTCGTGACGCGAGAGTTCAAATCTCTCTCTCGGCGCCTTTTGCTCCAATATTCGCCCTATCAGTGAGATAGAAGATAATGAAAGCCAAAGCCGAGTCGGCCAACCATGCAGGTGACAGTAGAGCACGATGATGCGACCCACACGATCGACTTGGATGAGGGCTCGACAATCCGCGACGCCCTCGACGCTCTCGAAATCGCGCCGAGTACCGTCCTCGCTGTTCACGACGGGACAATAGTCCCGCACGACAGCAAAATCAACGGCGATATTCACCTTGAACTCATCACCGTCTCTTCGGGCGGCTGACAGAGGTCAGGCGTAGAACGCTTCTGACTCTGTGTCGCCATCCGAGCCGAGCAGCACATCCAACTCGGCGACCTCCTCCAAGTCGAAGAAGGAGCGAAGTTTCTCTGCAGTGGATTCTGTGGTATCCAGAGCAAGCCCCAAATCGAGTTTGAATGAGTCATCGATCCACTTTGCCAACCGGTCAGCTGCGACCACATCAACACTGGTGCCAACCGTCTCGGCCACAGCACAGACTGCAGGCTGCTCAAATGTGGGTGCGAGCGAGGCTATCATACCAGTCAATCCGATGATACCGGCTGAAGGGTGCTCGGTAC
>CAUZJP010000004.1:0-17563 GCA_963580235.1 Candidatus Thalassarchaeaceae archaeon | reverse complement strand
CCATCACGAGTGTGGCCAGCAAAACGAGAACGGCGGCAACCGCCCCTCCGATTAGCATCAGGTTCGGCGAACTCGAGGTGGAACTCTCTTGCTGAGTGTTGTCTCCCACTCCGTCACCATCAGAATCCGTCGTCTCGTCCGGGTCATTGGGGAACGCATCGGCGTTGTCTCCAACTCCGTCGCCGTCCGCGTCCGCGGACTCGTCCGCGTCGTCGGGGAACTCGTCATCAGCGTCCAAGACTCCGTCACCGTCTGAGTCAGCGGGCAGTTCCTCGCCATCGTCGGTCAGTACCCCGTCATCGGTTACGATGATGGTGAGGTGAGCCGGGTAGTAGTTCCCGCCGGAGACCCAGATGTGAAGAGTACCTGCTGGGAGGACGAACGAAGTGAGGCCGTCGTCGTTTGAGATGCTGGCGACCAAAGTCATGTTGTCCTTCACTAGGAGAACCGAGAGGCCTGACACCGGCTGGTTTGCCTCGTCCATCACCGATATCTGAACGATGTCACCCGGCCTCGGATCCGGTGGACTGAAGCTTAGTGTGAGGTTCTCCTGCTGAGGCGGCTCGGGGTTCGGAACCGATATCTCGGAACCAAACGCTGCTACCATCGTCGCATTGTCTCCCGAACCCTTCTGTGCCACTGCAATCACGGTGTAGTCGTCGTTTGGTGATGAGAGGATTGGCAGTCGCAGGTCGGCACTAGAGCCAATTCCCCAAGCGACTGAGTCTAAGGTGCTGAACAAGTCATCGACCATGTCGAAGATTTCGTCATCGGTCATATCCTCGTCACCAGTACAGAATTCCTGCTCGCCGTTTTCGGTTCTGTATTCATCTGGATAGTATAGGAACTCGTATCCTTCTCCGTACCCAGTATTTGAGGTCAGTGTGTAGGTCCCTTCATCGTCTTCATCCAATATGAAGTTAGCATAGTATCCATCCTCCCACTCTTCCATGTTCCAGTCACTCACAGGGGTGAGGGTATTACCGTCGCTATCTGTCAAAACTGCATTGCTTGGGTCGTAAGTTAGCAAACCACTAGATGCGTATTTGTTGTTTGCTTTCTGACGCAGCTCGATTCGAACATTGCTATGTTGCCCATCATCCCATCTTTCCTCATGCCAAGCATCCATTATTTCGCAGACCGACACCAGATCCTTCTCGACAGGAATCCATCCACTCAAGGCTTCCCTCGCTTGCACATAACCGAGTTCAGTGAATGCTGAGAAATCGACTGTGGCTGGATCAAAACCATTTCGTGGAGTCGCCAAGGCCAGAATGCGCGTGGCACTCTCATTTCCAGAATCTAGAGCGATGTTGGTTGTCTGTCCAGGGCCTAGAGCGCCGGTCATCTCCAAACTCTCAGGGTCATTAAGAATGAAACCGACATGCAATGCAGTAGGGAATAGTTGACCTTCTTCCAATATCAATGCTGCAATCATGGAGAGAGGTGCTTTGATTCGGACTTCCTGCGTGCGTGTAGTGTCTCCTTGCTGGAACTCAAGCTCATGAGATTCAGCCTCACCCCAATCATCCTCACCAATGTCTGGGAATGCTATCGAGAGATCTACTGGCATGATTGCTAGGGTGACCGTGAACTCATCTTCATCCATACCCGATGGTGTTACTGAAATTGGTGTCAAGCCGCTGCCGCCAGGCTGAACTGAATAGACGGGTATACCGGCCAAGGTGGTCTCCTCGGTCAATCCACCTAGGGAAATCGAAGCCTCGGTGGCTGCGACAATGTTCATCCCCACTCCTGTCAGAGTCTCCCCATCTGAGCGGACTACCTTGGTCTGCACGATGCTGATATAGGCACCCGGTAGGGAGGGCGTGGCCGTCATGCTGATCTCACCATCGTTGTCTGAAGTGAGGATTTGTTCATCCATGACCTCAATTGGCCCATCGGTGATGAAGCCATTGATTATCAGTGGAGATGGAGTTGCAGAATCATCCATTCTTAGGTAGCATTCACCCATTCTGAAGTTTCCTTCAAACCATCCTTCCCCATCTTCTCCTTCGTGCCAGAAGCCTTTGTCAACGGTGAAGTTGGTGGAATGTTGAACCTCATTTCCATCCATGTCAAAGAAGGTGATGGTAATGTCAAATTCTTCTTGAGTTCCGCTTGCATAATCATGGCTCCACCACTCCTCTTGAGAATCTGATTCATTATCTCGTTCTGAAGTAAATCCATCTCCCCAATCGACTACCACATGTTCGAGGTCCGGTTTATCGAATTCACCCTCATCGTTTCTGAAGGTGTCGTAACGCCATCCAATGTCTACATGATGGCCATACCCATATCCTTCGCTTACAGTACAGCCAGAAGTTCCCGGAAGAGGTACTTGCTTCATAATCTCAAACTCGAGGCCGTTCACAGTAGTTCCAGAAGTCGTAACATCCACTAAACCACTCAGTCCTGAGATATGGTTACTAGCGTCCCATGATGAACCACTGCCAGCAACTTCGATATCATTTTCCAAACTGGATGCTTGTGGGTATTCTCGGTCGTCATCATGGCCACTGTATGGGCTGATAGTTACACTAACATCCCCTGTGAGATCATTACCAGTATAATTTCCAGTGAACTCGGTCTCGGTTCCAGCCCCTCCTAACACTGAGGTAATTTCCACATCTCCATCAGGTGAAAATTGTGCAATAGCACCTTCAGCAAGTTGGGGGGATATGCGAATGATGGCGACATCAACCTCTGCACCTTGTACAGGACCGGTTGCGTCGTAGGAAAGTGCGCTCAAGGTGTAGGGTGAATTGACTGAAGTAGTCTCATCTTGGACAACTATGACGCCTAGTGCAGAGACGATGAAAATCTCATCAAAACCTTCCCACGCCATTGTAGCCATCATAGAAGGTCGGAGAGTTTCAAGTCGGAGTTTGGCACTCTCAATATTAGACACATCCCCATTGTAATTCTCCATCGGCTGGGAGAGGGTCCATACTGCGTCTTCAATGATATTCGCGGTCAAACGACCGAGATACTTGCTACGGTCCTTATCCGTTTGCACCAGAACCGCATTAATCGTAACACCATGGTTGTTGGTCATGCTCATGGGGAACCCATTCGGGTAGTCATTGTCATCATCAGGTCCCCAGAAATTCAGTTCTATTCCTAGGTCGAGGACATGTCCATCATAGACGGTAGTGCGAACATCGTAGAGTTCTTCAAAGGCCACAGACTCTTCTGAAGGTGTAGTCTCTTCCTCTTCCTCTTCCTCACCGCCAGGTTCCCACCACATTTCTCTGTCTATTCCAGAAGCATTCTCTGCCCAGTCTGCGAAATCCATGAGGACAACACCGGATTCATTCCAAACCTCATTTTGTACTGAAGTCAAGAGGTGATCAATAATGTCCTCTGGAAGAGTGTTGAATTTGTCGAAAGCGTCATTCACATAGGCTGAGGATGTGCTTGACTCCATGTTTGCGGTCCAAGCCTGCCCCTCGGTGGTCTCGAGGAGCTTCTCGTATTCCCAGATGATATGGTCTGGTATGCCATCCCCATCCGTGTCAAGGATGTCGGATTCGCCGTCGATTTCTTCTCCCATCTCAATCCATCGAACAATAAAAACTTGGAATGGAGTCATGTTACCCATGTCACCTTCCATCAATGGTTCGGCCCATGCCTCCAAGGCATCCACGATAGCATCGGGGTGACCTGATACAGCAAGTAAAGCGATATTTTGCATGATGGTCTGAATTGCTTCAAACTCCTTGGTGTTGTTTACAAGGTCGTCTAGCGCCTCCCTCAGAGCGAGCCATTCGTCGCTGCCGAGAAGTGCATTGTATGCTGCTTCAAAATCACCAGTTCCCTCAAATCGAGTGAAGTTCTCTATCGAATCAAACAGTCGGAAGTATTCACCAACCTCATCGAAATCATCGAATGTCCGAGGCAGTGGGAATTCGGCAGCATAGAGCATGAGCCCAGTGATGAATGATAGCCCTGCATTGGCATCATCTGAATCTAACAATACCATCAATGCATCTAGGAAGTTTGCTCCTGCAGACATATTGTACTGATTGTGTCCTGCATCGAGCATGGAATCCCACAGTTGCTCACTGCCACCTAATCCCTGACCCTCGGTTGCAACCGCTACGAATGTAGACCAAGTTCCGTTTCCGATGACTATCGACTCCAATGAATCGAACTCACCCTTGATGTCTAGACAGGGATTTGCCGCATCCCAAGCGTCGTCCATGGCTTGGAGAACCTTCTCAATTTCGCCACGGAAAACTTGAACCAGTTGCGTCGGGTCATCCACAGCGACCAAGACCCCATCTTCTGCAATCACTCTGGCGCCGTACACTCCGCCAACAGAGTTGCTGGGAATGGTGTAAACCCCTCCCCATCTCATGGTGTTGGCATCGTCCTCGTGAACTCCAACTCGTGTCAGTACGATAGTATCGATGACGACTCCCGAACCGGGTAGTCTAGTCGAGGAAATGAGTTCAATTGGGTCGATTTCAGGATACTTGATGATGTCAGCGTAAACCAGAGTAGAATCTGTGTGACCTCTTGTAAGAGCCATTATTTCCACGTCGGCACCAACGCCGGCAAACTTGGTGTTGACATATCCGTCGATGCTCAATGTCTGCGTGCCGCCACCGATGGGCTGGCTGTCATTAGGTGCTGGGATTTGGGCCATGGTGGGTGCCAAAGCCATGCAAGCAAGTAATATTGCGAGCGTTACTGCAGTTCTCTTCATGCACCCACGTGCGCGAAAGACCTTGATATGAGTATGGGTGGTTTATTCAATGCCTCAACGAAGTGATATTCCGAGACTAAGCGCACCATTCTCGTCCAACAGGGATGCACACTCCCAGCCGTCGAATTCCGCTTCGGTCCAAGTCCCCCCACCAGGGGTGAACGAACTGCTGGGAAGGCCAATCGCATCGAGCCAAGTGCGGAGTGGCGAGAACACAGGACCACCTGAACTGGAGACCTCCCAAGCTTGGGCGGCGAGGACCTCGTCACCAGTGACCGGGCACCAAGGGTTGGTATCTTCCACCTCTTCACCGAGCCTGAGCAACTCTCGCATGCTTGCCAACTCTGTGGGAGTCTGGCCATCGTCGAATGTCCCAGCCATCTGTTGCCATGCTGCTGGGTGTTGAACTTGGGTAGGTGTCCTCGCCTCGACGAAGCTCGCGGTTAGGCTGATGTCGGATTGGCTCGATTCGTCACAGAAGAAGTTGCCAGGCAGGCAGCCGCGCGCATCGAGAGTCCCTCCAATGAGTGACTCAACCATTATCCAAGGTCCCGACCGACTTTCCTTTCCTCCGTCTACATCTACGAAGGCGGCAACATACCTGTCATTAGGAATCCAACGGGGCGGGTCGTGCTCGATGACGAGGTCGATTTCATAGGAGGCGTCGCCAGCCTCCCAGTCGACTACCAGCCACTCTCTGACGATGAAGTCGTCCGCCTGATATTCGCGCAGGTAGGTGATGCTCAGTTGTGCCTCGACGCGACCGAGCCTGCCGATGTCGTCGATGAGGTCGGTGATGACCACACTTCCACTCACCTTCACTCCACGAGGGGTCGACGAACAGTCACCGCATCCTTCACTGAACACGGGATGAGACTCCAAGTCCAAAGTCGCCAACGCATCGGTTTCAAAACCGTCGAAGCCGAGTGCGTCCATTGACGAGCGAGTCGAGAGGATGACCGTTCCTGTCAGCCGACTGACCTCCAGTTCGGACTTCGCCTCCTCCTCGGGCTCGATTCCGATGGTGATAGTCGCCAAGACCACGATTGCGAGGACCACCCATTCGATCATGTTGCTATCAGTGATGGTTTAGACCCCCTCTTCGATGATTCCCGTCACTTGCAGATTATTTTGTGGCTTGAGTTTATCCCCGAGGGATGGCATGAGCAAACCAGTTTACGAACAAGCACACACCCATTGAATCTGAATTCATTCCAACCCATTGGTTAATTGACGGAACGCCGACAAGGGTCCATGCTCCTAGGACTGACCGGCCGAAACGGCTCGGGCAAGAGCGCAATCATCGACTGGTTCGCCGAACGGAGTTACGGCACCAGTTCCTGCTCTGATTCGATTCGCCAATGGCTGCGAAACAACGACCGAGAGGTGACTCGCGAGAATCTCATCGAAGGGGGCCGAAATCTGAGGGCGGCCGGTGGCCCGGGCGTTCTCGCCGAGATGCTGCTCGCGATGATTGGCGAGGAAGAGAACCACGCCATCGACAGTATACGCACCCCGGCTGAAGTTGAGGCACTGCGAGTACGTGATGATTTTCTGTTGATTGAAATCCGCGCCGGTGAGGCGATTCGCTGGGACCGATTGAGTTCGCGCGGGCGAGCTGGCGACTCGACGACATTCGAGGAATTCAAGGCGGCAGACCAAGCGGAGTTGGAGGCGCACGACGAGAGCGGACAGGCGCTACTAGCCACAGCGAAACTCGCCGACATCGTGATTCACAACGACGGCACTCTTGAGGAACTCCACGCCCAACTTGAAGCGCTTATGGCCTCATTCGACGACTGAATCGTCTGCCTCACGACAGGCACTTGACAAGTGAATTTCGTGTGGGGCGCTCAATCCGTGAGCTCACCGCGTGGATCCTTGGGACCCTCTGTTCGCTGAACTACAACCCCGTACAACTCAAGATAGTCCACCCCGTTCGCACCACCGAAGCCACCGTCGACCACAATGACCCTTGTGATTCCTGCATGGTGGATTAACTTGGCACACATCATGCACGGCTCACCCGTCACAATCATCCAGGCGTTCTTCGTCGACACCCCGTTCGCCGCAGCGTTGCAGACCACATTCATCTCTGCGTGATGGCAGCCAATCTCGATTCTAGTCCCGGACACAACCTTCTGATCATCCCTCAGGCAAGTGTCTCCACCACAAAGTTCTCCGCCACCGCGCGGGCCACCGTTGTAGCCGTCCATCAGAATGACATTGCGCTCCGGGTCTACCAACAGAGCGCCGAACTTAGCCCGCGGACAATTGCTCGCCTTTGATAGCGCGAGGCACTGTTCGATGCGAATTCGAAGGTGCTTCTCCTTCATCTTAGCCACCGACGCTCTCTGCGCTGACGAACAGGCCCTATGAGCCTTGTCAAGTCCAGTAACTCTTCTCAGGACTGGGGCGGAGTGTGGTCATCGAATCGCTGTCGTCATAGCCGAGGGCATTCAGTAGGTTTCCGGCTAGATAGATACTGCCAATCGCGAGAACCGGTTGGATGGGGTCGCCCTTCGCCAACTCGACCGCCCGCGCCAATGCCTCGGTTGGGTCTGGGACCTGCTCAACCTTCGCCGGAACCCCCTGTGCCTCCAACTCCGCCGCCACCACGCTCGCTGGAACTGCTTTCCGCCGCCCTTTTTGTGGTTCAGTTACAACCACATGGTCAACCTCACCGCCGACGATGAGTTCCACGAGAGGATGCAGAAAGCCCACTAAATCAGCCTGAGGGGTACAGCCGAGCAGAATCACGCCCGGCATCGGTGCGGCGTCTCCCTCCATCTGGATTCGCATCTGCTCGCAGACCTTCTCCATACCGCTCGGATTGTGGGCAGAATCGAGCAGAATCGGCACACCATCCGCTTCCAACCACTGCATCCTGCCCGGCCAAACCGTGTGATGTACGGCGCTCTCGACCATCTTGGCGGCATCATGGAAGTGAGCGATGTCCAAGACCAACTTCGCCAATCTGGCCGCCTCTTTCTGATAGGTTGACCAACCGTCGAAGCCATCGAAGTCGGGAATTGGCCGATGGCTCTCGTTGGCGCTGTTGAAGCGGATTCCCATCGCTCGGTCGTATCTCCACCAGTAGGCGCGACCGTGGTCAATCACGGCATCCTCAATCGCCTTTCGCGCATCAGCGTCGTAGTTCCAGCGAGCCACCAGCGTAGCCCCGGGTCTCGCAATCGCCGCCTTTTCGGCCGCAATTTCAGCCAGAGTATCACCCAACACATCGGTATGCTCCAGCGCCATCTCGGTCAGAACGCATATGTCGGCGTAAACGAGCCGCGTTGAATCCAATCGACCGCCTAGGCCTGTCTCGATGACTGCCCGGTCTATGCCCGCTTCGGAAAACGCCAGCATCGCCACCAGGAAAGTAGCCTCGTAGTAGGAGGGGAGAGTAACCGGCTCCATCAGAGCCACCTTGCGCACCCTACCCAATGCAGCATCAAAACTGGCAGGAGATATCGGAACGCCGTCAATTCGGATCCTCTCCTCCACGAAGCAGAGATGCGGTGAACTGAACATGCCGCAGCTTCTCCCTGAGAGGGAGAGTGCATTTGCGAGAATCACACAGCATGAGCCCTTACCGTTGCTGCCCGCCACATGGATTGAGGGGAAGCGCAACTGAGGCATTCCGAGCCGGGCAAGCAGCACCGCAGTCACCTCAAGTCCCGGCCTCATGCCTATGCCGCGCAACTCTTCGAGCCAGCCTCGCACATCACCCACTCGACTCCCCCCGGGACCTACCGTTGCACGGTCGCCTTGAAATGACCTTTGAGGGTCGGACGGCCATGAGCGGCGTGGGAAGAGTGGCTGTTCTGAAGGATGCGATGTTGTCGCAGTGGCGCTCCATGGGCGGTATGGCGGCGATGTTCGTAGGAACTATTCTCATAGCAATCTACATCCAACCCTACTGGGACAGACCGGAATCTCGGGCGTTCGGGGAAGCGGGCACTACGAAGGCGGGTTTCATCCTCATCGAGTTCGTTCTGATTCTTCTCTTCACAGCCATCATCATCTGGTTGGCACGCAAGGGTCTGCAATGGATAATCAAGTGGGCAGTTCTCTTCATCCTCTGGATTTCGCTTGCATATGCTCTGATTCCTCTCGCCTCCTACGCAATGGACACACCAGACGAACCGTTCGAGTTCCGTGCCGAGGCGGGAGAGGGAGAATTCCTGCTGAGTGAGGTCGATGCCAGCGCCTTCATGCTCGTAAATGACACTCATCTGATGCGTATGCAAGACGCCTCTGCGCTTCAGGCGGGTGGCGGCGTGAACACAAACTGGAGTTGGTCGATACACACAGGTGGAAACGGAACAGTTGATGATTCCTACCAATACTCTGCCCATCCAGTACATCTGCTCACTCAAGGTGAGAAAATAGTCTACTGCGACTATGTTCGCTGGATCGAGTTGGAGGCTTCGACCGGCGCTGAACTCGACAGCCATGACGGAAACTGCGAAGTCGGCTTCAGAGATGGGGATAACAAGTGGTCTGTGGTAGACAGATATCTCACCAAACAAGACCCCTTCCGAGAACACCAATCCAACCACGGTTGGGTATTCATCATGCCAGAGGGATACCTTGGAAATGAACACCTTCTCGCCACAGCGCCGGCTGAGGGCCAAATCCTGCTCGTCGCAGAGCACTGGGCTGGATTAATCGAAGTTCCACAGCAGCAGCATGCTGGCGAGTTCGGAGATGTGAATGTCACCGTCGTCTGGGGAATGACCCCCGACGCCGGTGATCGGTTCACCGCGGCGACTTGGGGGGAAAGCCCCTATGCCACATCCACCGATGGCGATGAGAGATTGCTCCTAGTAGGTAGTGAGAATGGGAAGGTCCAGGGATTATCTTGGGCGAATGGCACCCTTTCGGTTGAGGAGCATGTCAAATTCAATGAGCGAGAGGCGTTCGATGGTCCGATTCGGGGGCTGATGCTCGCAGACGACCAGGGTGACGGTTACATCGATGTCTTCGTGGTCGACGACGACAGACTCCGAATGTTCTCTGGCTGGTCTCTCGTCGAACGACTCAATGTGGCGGCCCCTGCCGGCAATGGAACCGTTGGAATGACAATCCACACGGTGGACGACCCGGCGTGGGAGAAAGTTGGAATCGACTATGGAGTCCTGACCACAATCGAAGCAGACGGCTGGCAGAGTGGAGTCATCTCGACACCGGCCACAGAACCCGCCTTCATTATGCAGGACTCAGCCGGCTACTGGCTCGCAGTCAACTGGTCGCACATCTTCGCTATGGTCTTCGCAACAGCCCTCATGGCAGCCCTCACCATCCGTCCGGAATGGTATGTCGTGAACACGGCAGGAATCCTCACGGGCGCGGGCGTGATTACAATCATCGGAGTGAGCTTCGTTCCAACCCTGATCATCATCTTCATGGTGGTCACCGCGGTATACGACTGGTACGCTGTCTACAAATCCAAGCACATGCTCGACCTCGCCGACACGATGATCGGGCTCAAACTGCCGATTCTGCTGGTCGCGCCACAAAGTAAGGGATACTCCTTCCTCGACGAAGGTGACGGGGCGATGACCGACATGGACCCTCAAACCGAGTATTCCCAAATGGGCGGAACTGAGGGTGGGGGCGCGGCAGTGGCCACAGACGCCGACTCAAGCCTCCCAGCAGCGCCACCCCCTAGAGCAAAGCCGGCAAAGTCTGGTGGTGACGCTCTCTTCATGGGGCTGGGCGATGTCATCTTCCCCGGTATGTTGGTGGTGTCAGCACTCACCTTCCTTCCGGACGGTGATGGTTACTTCGGACTCTCCGCGCCGATGTTCGTCGCGCTTGGTACGCTCGTCGGCGGGCTTGTGGGCTACTTCACGCTGATGTCATATGTGGCGATGGGTAGACCACAGGCTGGTCTGCCTCTGCTGAACGGCGGCAGCATCCTCGGCTACTTGGTGGCCGGACTGCTGTCGGTTGGTACGGTTGCCCTCTCATTCGGCATCACCTTCTTCTGAGTGAGGGTGTGGATTGAAGGGCCGAGCCCTATCCGAGGGACGAGGAATATGCTCGACATCAACATGTTTCGTGAACATGCGGATATCGTTCGAGCCGACCATGACAAGCGTGGAATCCCACACGACTCCATCGATGAAGTCATCCGACTAGACGAAGCGTGGAAGAAGGCGCGCTACGATGCCGACCAACTGAGGCGACAGCGCAATGAGGCGGCACGAGGGATTGCCGACGCGAAGAAGTCCGGTGACACTGCCGAAGCTGAGCGAATCCTGGCTGAGGTCTCAGATTTGGGAACCGAGATTGAACGATTGACCGGCGAGGCGGACCGGTTGGAATCGGAGCGGGATGTCCTGCGGATGCGAATTCCGAATGTGCTTCACAGCGATGTACCGGTAGGCGAGGATGAGGGAGGAAACACCCAACTCTCGCTACATGGAGAGAAGCCTGAATTCGACTTTGAGCCAAAGACCCACAACGACATCTTGGAGATGAACAATTGGGTTGACCTACCGCGGGCGGCTAAGATAGCAGGCAGTCGATTCTACTTCCTCAAAGGAGACCTCGCAAGGCTTGAGTTGGCGCTTCAGCAGTATGCTGTCGACTTTTTGACAGGGAGAGGCTACACCTTCGTTCAGCCGCCGGTGATGATGAATCGCAAGGCGTACGAGGGGGTCACGGACCTTGCCGACTTTGAGACTGTGATGTACGATGTTCAACCCGACGGCTTCTACACGATAGCTACCAGCGAACACCCACTCACTGCGATGTACATGGATGAGGTAATCGAACCCTCCCAGTTGCCGATCAAGATGGTCGGAGTCTCTCCCTGCTTTCGGAGAGAGGTCGGTGCGCACGGACAGGGGGACAAGGGGATATGGAGAGTTCACCAATTCACCAAGATTGAGCAGATAATCATCAGCCATCCAGACGACTCATGGGACTTCCACGAGGAGCTCCTCACAAACTGCGTCGACCTGTGGGATTCACTCGGACTGCACTACGAAGTAGTCAACATCTGCACCGGTGACATGGGTACGGTAGCGGCCAGGAAGTACGACCTTGAGGCGTGGCTTCCCGGGCGCGGGGAGTACAAGGAGGTCGTCTCCTGCTCCAACTGCACCGACTATCAGGCCAATCGACTGCGAATGCGCTATCGGACTGCTGACGGGAATTCCGCGGTTCACACGCTGAATTCCACTGCGGTTGCGACCAGCAGGGCGCTGGTGGCGATTGTTGAACAGAATCAGTTGAAAGATGGAAGAGTCGCAGTTCCTGAGGTTCTGCAGCCTATCATGGGCGGAAAGGAAATATTAGAACCTACCAATTGGTAAAATTAATTTTCCAATTGAACAATTACTGCATGAATCGGCAGAACGAGCCGGCGTCCCAGACCACTACACTCTGTCGTCGGGGATGCTGAACTCAGCCGGCTCGATTTCGACGAGGGTTACGCCTTGCTCAACCTGGTCGCCGTCTGAGAAGTGAATCACCGTGACCGTTCCAGCGACATCGGCGCAGATTCGATGCTCCATCTTCATCGCCTCCATCACGACGAGAGGTTGACCCTCATCGACCGACTCGCCAACGGTTGCCATCACAGTCAGAACCTTGCCGGGCATTGGCGCGGTGAGACCTCCGGCACCCGATAGAGAGGATGAGCCACGCTCAACCACTCTCACTTTTGAGACGCGGCCGGCGTGGTGCACCCACCAGACATCGCCGACCTTAGTGAGCAGGATCCGTTCCCTCACTCCGCCTCTCTCAATTGACAACTCATCGGCGGATTGCGTCTGGGAAATCTGTAGGTCGCCAACAGGAACTTCGTCGCCAGCGCAACGAAGAGCGAAGGGGCGCAGTGAACCCTCATGGTCGACCACCGCGGCGAACCACACCTCGCCATCCCGTTCGTTGATAAATTGCTTCACTCATTTCACCTCATGGAAAGTTTCGACTCAATGTCATGAACGGGTTGTATGGGTCGACCAAATCGCCCGAGGATTCCCCGGCCTCATCCAAGTAGAGGCCCCATTTCTCACCTGATGCAGCGGCAAGAACTGCTACAGAATCTTCTGCCTGTGCCGACCATCCAGAGGGCCAGTGCTGTTCGATGAAGTCGGTGGTCGTATCCCCCTCAGCAAAGGCAGGGTGAGAGACCACATCGTGGAGGAACTCGACATTGGTGGTGGTTCCCAAAATCACGAAATCCGTCAGCGCCCCTCGCATCCGCTCAATCGCCCGCACCCTGTCAGAACCGTGAACAACGAGTTTGGCGAGCATCGGGTCAAAGTCGATGGACGCCTCATCGCCTTCACGAACTCCGCTGTCGAGTCTGATACCAGGGCCGACCGGGGGTCTCCAAAGCGAGAGAGGGCCGGTCGCCGGGAGGAAATTATTGGCAGCATCTTCCGCATAGATTCGTACTTCGATGGCGTGACCGCGCGGGGTGATCTCTTCCTGATTGAGTGTGAGTGGAAGACCACAACCGATTCGAAACTGTTCCTGAACGAGGTCGACACCCGTTACCATCTCTGTCACCGGATGCTCAACCTGCAGTCGAGTGTTCATCTCGAGGAAGAAGAACTCACCTCCTACGACAAGGAACTCGACTGTGCCTGCCCCGACATAGTGAACCGACTGTGCCGCGGCAAGGGCTGCTGCCCCCATCTCGTTTCTCAACAAATCTGAGATGTGGGGGCTTGGTGCCTCCTCGACGACCTTTTGGTGCCGCCGCTGGATACTACATTCCCTCTCCAACAGATGGACTGCGTTGCCGTGGGTGTCACAGAGAACTTGGATTTCGATGTGGCGCGGAGAGATAAGTCGGCGCTCCAAATAGACCGTTCCGTCACCAAAGGACGACTGCGCCTCGCGCTGTGCCGATAAGTAGGCCGAATCCAATTCGCCCGCTCCGTCGACCGCCCTCATCCCCTTTCCTCCACCACCGGCAGAAGCCTTCAGAAGCAAGGGGAAGCCGACCTCAGCCGCCCTTGCATGAAGTTGGGCCATCACCTCTGACAAATCTCCTGAGTCGACTAATTCGGCGCCGGGAACGAGCGGCACTCCTGCCTCAGTCATGAGTCGCCTCGCTCTCACCTTGTCTCCCATCGAATCAATCGCCTTCGCCGGAGGTCCGATCCAAATGATGCCGCTCGCCTCGACCAACTCAGCGAAGTCTGCTCGCTCAGAGAGAAAACCGTATCCAGGATGGATTGCGTCTGCTCCGACGGCGCGGCAGGCGTTGATGATGGCCGAGCCGGAAAGGTAGGTTGAGGCGAGATCGTCACCAGACAGGTGAATGGACTCGTCAGCCATCTCCACATGCAGCGGGTCATTGTCGGCGTCACTGTAGATGGCTACCGATGCGAGGCTCATCTCTCGACAGGCGCGGATGATTCGGCAGGCGATTTCACCCCGGTTTGCAATCAAGACCTTGGAGAATTTGAAGGGCGCCTCGGTCATCCAGTCGAGTGTCGCCATGTCGACCACTAATCCTCATTCTTCCCGGTCTGTCCTGTCATACCGACCACTCAATCCTCGCTCTGCCAAGCAGGAGAACGCCTCTCGATGAACGAGGAGAGACCCTCCTGGCCTTCTTCGCTACCACGCATCTGGGAAGTCTTGTCTAGTGTCCATTCTCGCAACTCTTCGTCAGTTCCAATCCATCTGTCGAAGGTGAGAACAAGTTGCTTCGCTTCTGCGACAGCTGCTGGACCAGTGGACATCACTTCGGCGATGATGCCCTCGATTACCTCATCGAAGAATTCGGGCGTACCCACCTGCTGTTCGACCAAACCCAAGCGGATTGCTTCGTCAACATCGATGCGCTTCGCCAACATCGCTAGCCGGCGAGTTTGGGCACTACCGATTTTTCTGTAGACATAGGGGCCTATGACGGCTGGCAGAATTCCAAGTTTCCCTTCTGACAGGGCGATTCGGGTTCTCGGTTCACCAATCACATGGTCGAGACATGCAACAAGCCCTGCTCCACCGCCAAGAGCGACGCCCTGAACCCCTCCGATGGTGAAGCAAGGGTGGCTCCAAAGAGAGTTAAACAGACGGTCGAGGCGCTTCGCATCCTTTCGATTCTCCTCAGAGGTCTGCGAGCCGGACTGCTGCATCCAGCCGATGTCCGCACCCGCACAGAAGTGCTTCCCAGCACCCCTGAAGACGATGACTCGAAGGAACCGCTCGCCTGCCAAGTCCTCCAATTCGCCCCGCTCGGCCGCCGACCTCTCGCTGCTCCAATCAAGCAACTCGCAAACCTCATCGATGAGTTGCGGGTCGAGCGCATTGAAGACCTGCTCCCGCCGAAGTGTGAGATGTCCCACAGCACCCTCCACTCGCAGATCGCACAGTGTCGTCTCCGGCATTGAGTCTGCAATTGAAAAATCGGACATTCCAATTGCTCCTTCACATTCTGAATACGCCGTATTCGGAGTCGGGGAAAGGCGCATTCAGCGAAGCGGAGATGCAAAGCCCGAGCACATCACGCGTATCCCGAGGGTCAATGATCCCGTCATCCCACAACCTAGCTGTGGAATAGTAGGGAGACCCCTCCTCCTCATACTTGTCGAGTATTGGTTGTTCGAACTCGGCCAACTCCTCGCCTTCCATCGGCATCTCACCCTCCCGGCCTCGCTGGTCATTCTTGACCGTCGAGAGAACCCGGGCAGCCTGGGGTCCGCCCATGACTGAGATTCTCGCATTGGGCCACATGAAGAGGAAGCGTGGGTCGTAGGCCCTGCCGCACATTCCGTAGTTCCCAGCTCCGTGGGAGCCGCCAATAATGACAGTGAACTTCGGTACAGGAGCGCAGGCTACCGCGTTCACCATCTTGGCACCATCCTTGGCGATTCCGCCCGCCTCGTATTCTTTTCCAACCATGAATCCGGTGATGTTCTGCAGGAAGACGAGCGGCACTCCTCGCTGGCCACAGAGTTCGATGAAGTGAGTCGCCTTCAGCGCTGACTCCGAGAACAGTATTCCGTTGTTGGCAACGATTCCCACAGGGTAACCGTGAATGTTAGCAAATCCACAGACCAGCGTAGTCCCGTAGCGTGGTTTGAACTCGTGAAATCGTGATGCGTCTACGATGCGCCCGATGATTTCGTGGACATCCACCGGAGTGCGGTTGTCATTGGGGATGATGCCGAGTAGTTCGTCGATGTCGTGGAATGGCGCCTCTGGCGGCTTGACATCCAGTGCGACTTTGTAGGCCGGCCCGACATTCTCCATCACATTTCGAACGAGGTGCAGCGCTTCGTCCTCATCCTCAGCGAAGTGGTCGGCCACACCCGACTTTGAGGTGTGGACATCGGCGCCACCAAGTTCCTCGGCACTGACCTCCTCACCTGTAGCCGCCTTCACCAACGGCGGCCCAGCGAGGAAGATAGTCCCGTTGCCCTTCACGATAATCGATTCATCACTCATCGCCGGAACATATGCGCCCCCAGCGGTACAGGAGCCGAGAACCGCCGAGACCTGCGGAATTCCCTTGCCACTCATCACCGCTTGGTTTCGGAAGATGCGCCCGAAGTGCTCCCTGTCTGGGAATACCTCGTCCTGCATGGGAAGGAAGGCCCCACCGGAGTCGACCAAATAGATACAGGGAAGGTGGTTCTCTTCGGCAATTCTCTGCGCCCGAATGTGCTTCTTGACCGTCACCGGATAGTAGGAGCCACCCTTGATTGTGGCATCGTTTGCTACAAACATGCACTCTCGCCCGTGCACCACTCCTATTCCGGTGATCAGGCCCGCGCTGTGCGCCTTGCCGTCGTAGAGACCGTTGGCAGCGAGTGTGCTCAACTCGAGGAATGGTGTTCCGGGGTCACAAATCTCAACAATTCGCTCACGCGCCAATGTCTTCCCACGCTTCCTGTGCTGCTCGACATACTTTCCACCACCACCCTCTTTCACGGTGGCAATACGGCCCCGAAGAGCCTCGATGAGCGCCTTGTTGCTCACCTCCCGATTGACGAACGAATCGTCAGCGCGGCGGATGGAAGTTGGAAGTCTATCCATGTCGACCCATAGGGTCGATTTCGAACAGGTGCTTGAACGGTGCGGCTCAAGCAGTTGCCAAAACGCCGTAGCATAAGCGTGTGAGAAGACCCAGTAAGGTACCACAAGGGGCGGTGAATCGCTTCAGACGCCGAGCATTAGGCGACCGAGGTCCCTCAAACCGGGAGCGAGCCCGACGGTGAGAAGCCCGAGGATTATCAGCATCCGAAGATGACGATGACGGTTTTCAAATCGCCATTCGGCAAAGAAGAGGACGACGACGAGAGCGAGCAGTGCCTTCACCGCGAAGAAGCCCCAGCCGCCACCGCTACCACCCTCATCGCCACCGGCAAAGCGCATGATGAGCGTTGAGAGAACATGCTTCTCCGAATAGCCGAATAGATCGACTCCGATCCAAGAAGCCATTCCGTCGACGAGTTGCCCGTAAAAGGCCAACAGAACCACCGGCGTCGCAAACGCCGCACGCCGGATTAGTGTCTCTCGCGCTTCGTGTTCGTCGCCCTCGAACGCCTCCCACTGCGCCAGTGACACGCCATTCCCAAGTATACCTAGAGTAACCCCCTCCGAGGAAAGATTCTGAAACGCCTCTGCGCCGTGATTGCGCGCCATTCCAACGAACAACATCGGCGCGCCGAGAACCAAGAGGGCCGGCCAAAGTACCAACTCACCTGCTGTCGACTGAGCCGTTGCGAACTGGGCCAGTCCTATCAGATTCAACAGGCAAGCACCCATTCCAGCGAACAGGAGACTCTTCTCCAAAGGACTCCAATCGCTCAACTTCTGCCTGACAGGAGAATAATTCGATTCCAACAGGAACCAAACCGA
>CAUZJP010000003.1:0-20593 GCA_963580235.1 Candidatus Thalassarchaeaceae archaeon | reverse complement strand
GCTCACCAACGGCACGGGCAACCACACCATCTCGAACCTCAGCGGTACAATCATCATCGATGTCCAAGACATACACGGGGTACTTTCTCACCGATTTGTGCAAATTACAATCGATGGGCTGCGCCTCAATAATCCACTGACAAGCGGTACTTTCACAGTCGATTTGGTGAATGGGGCAAGAGTCGAAAAGTTGCCCAGTGATGCAATCGAAGTCAGACAGTTTCCTCGCCTTAAGCACGACCTGCTGCTCGATGGTACGCCCCGTGTCAGCCTCGTTCTCCTCGACATCGACATCTCGGCAAGCGCACAACGCCACATGACGAACATTCACCTCGACTCGAAAGGTGTGAACGAACTTTTTGACGGCAGCGCGAAAAATCTCGTCATGGTAGTCGATGTCGCCGGCGACCCTTCCATCCTGCCACAGTACATCCACCACTGGACTGGTGACCACGCCCTCTACCTCGCCTCCGGTCATGTCGAGGACTACCGCGGCTTCGGTCCACACGCCAGACTCTCTGGAGTCGATGGCATCACCATAATGCCGTCAGATGTCCCATTGAATCTCCATGTCTCACTGCAAACGGTGGAGGTCTCCTGATGCGCCGCCGGAAGGACGATGATGCGGTTTCGGCGGCCATCGCAACGGTTCTCCTGTTCGCTGGAGTCCTCTCCATCATCTCGGGCATGATGGTCACGATTACCCCCGTAATCAACGAAAAGCACGGTTCGATTGAGCGACAGGCGATGTCTGGGCAAATGACCGACTTGGCTCTTGAAACCGTCAGGTTGTCAGAATCGGGGCTACCGGGTGACTCTGCTTCCATGCCACTTCGACCTCACACCGGGGAGTTGGGCTGGGATTACAGCCACGGCGGGACCTGGTATTCAGTCGCCTACACCGAAGAGGGGAGCCTACGGCTCGACGACTTGCTCGATGTGGACGATGATGTCCGGATACGATATCCATCGGGAGAGGTTTCTGCCGTCTGCTACTCTGATTTGCGTGCCAGTGGGGAGGCGTTGTGGAACTACAGATTACCTGCGACAGATGGCACAGTGCAGATAACTCCGCAGACCTCCCTGCAGTTGCCTCTCGATGTGACTGAGGTCAGCTTCTCATCGAGTGGCGGTTCGTCTCAAATCAATCTGGCTCACGGCGAGTCAGGCAGTTTCACCGTTACTGACGACAGTTGGATTCGCTCGGATGGCCCATTGCGCGTCATGTTCCAGCGGGGCGTTGGAGGTGCCACTCTGGTGGAACCGGACTTGGCGAACCCTCAGGATGACACCGGTCGATCGTGGACCGTACCCCTCCCAGCAGGTGTTGTCTCCGCCCATTTCGTTAGCGATTCTCTCTCATCTGTCGAATGGGGCCTAGGGGCGGTCACTGGCAGCGGCCAAACTACCGGGGTGCCGGCAGAATGGAGTAACTCATGGAACGCCAACGCGGGAGATGTCCTCTCTATCGAATCGGGTCAGCCCGGCCGGCTTCTTCTCGTCTGGGGTGACTCGAACTCAGGAGCTACGATGTGGCCTGATGTAGGAGGCTCCTTCGCCGGAACCGACTTCCTCCTAACTGGTGCAGATGGTAGCGTTCTAATCGAAAACACCCAGTCATCTCCAGTATCAGTTCAGATTTCTGGGCTCTATCAGTCCGTGCCGGGGGATGGTCTCCTGCGAATCGATTGGCAGGATGGTGCTGGCACCATCACCTCTTCGGGCCCCATCCAGATTCACTGGTTAGCAGACAGCAGCGCAAGCGGTGCTGAGAGAGTCGGCTCACTCGAGATGATTGCCGCCTCTGACACCGGCCACTCAAGTGGCACCGCACACTCGTTCCAAACTCCAGAGAGCAGCGGCGAAGTCGAATTCATCCTGCAACCGGCGACGCCATCCACTTCGCTGACACTCTTCACCTCCATCGCAGGCAACACGAGCCCACAGGTCACCCTCAATGACAGCACATTCTCACAAGTGGTTCTGCTGACCCCCGACGCTAGCGGTCTGTCACGCACGGCAGTGAACAAAACTGACGGTCTCGTAGATGGACCATACCGGCTAATCGCATCAGCAGGAGATGACGGTTGGCTTGAAGTTCGTCAAGATGGCGAAGAGCGCTGTATCGCGGTAGGCAATCGAGCCTCCGGCTGGATGGAAATGCTGCTCCCGTGGGCAAATATGGGATTGGCTGGTAACAGCGCAGTAAGCGATGCCTGGCGCACAGGAGAACATCCACTCGGAGTCGGTGTGAGCATGTTCGGACCCGTTGGAAATGACCCGCACAGCCCCCTTGCATCGGCGTGGGGCGCTCACCTGCCTCGACTGAATTACCGATTTGAGAGTTCTGTGGGCGGCATGGAAATCGGTTTCCGCGGCGGCTTCGTAGGGACGAACCACCCGGAGTTCCACGCCGAAGTCCTAGTCCAACCACCCTCTAGGGAAGGCCCGGGCCCGAGATTGGCAGTTACCATTCCTCTGACGATTCCGACGATGACATCCTCCTTTGGAGCCGGTGACGTCGAACTGACGGTCTCACTCGACCAACGGGAACAACTCGCTAGCGTGCTCGCCTACGAGATTCGGCGGGGCTGGGATGGGCCATACGGTTCGGCGATAGCAGCAGACGCATCGACAGAACTCTCCTTCTCAACAGATTGGCTCACCTTCCCCGGAGACATCGAGCGGCTGGACGACTATGTCGGATGGGTTCAGTTGACTCACTCAAGTTCTGAGGCGATATACCACGCCGCTGGCGAGCCGATTCTATTCAACCTGCAACTGGCACAGTTGAGCATGCACACGGAGATTATCTCATGACGGCCCGTCGAACCCTACAGAAAGATGAGGTCGCGGCGGCGACCGAACTCGGATATGTCTTCACATTCTTGCTCGGTTTGAGTTTTCTCTCAGTCTTCAGCATCTGGGCCTTCGACTTGCAGGATTCTCGCCGGGACACTTGGACTGAACAGGCGATGATAGACAATCTCGATGCGGTTGCGGCTGCAGTAGAGCGTGCTGATGAAGCGAGTCGTTTGGATGGCAACGCAACCTACGCCGAACCGGTCACTCTCTTACTCTCTACGGCTGAGAATCTCGGGATCAGGATGGTGTTGGATGATGATGGACTTCTCATGCAGGATAAAGGGGCGACTGTGACTGCTAGACGCTCAATCAGTGGAGCGGGTTCGACCTTCCACTCAGGAGAAGTCGAAATGGCTGGAATCAGCGTCGTCTGGGTACTCCTTGAAGGAAATCAAGTAACCCTGAGCACTGCCCAACCAGGCGTCTGAGTTCAGATGCTAGTTAGCCCATCAGTGCCCGATGGACCTTCGCTTGAACATCGCGCATCCTGTCTTGCGCACCAAGTTCCCTGAACACGGTCAACGCGCGCTGCAGGTATTCCATGCGTCGGCTCTTGTCGGGAGCAGCCTCGCCCAATCGAGAGAGCAGTTCACCAATCAGCATGCGGTAGTCGTTGGCTTCGGCGAGTGCGAGTGCCTCTCGGTATTGTTCCAACGCCTCCTCTCTGCGCCCCGCATCGACGAGAACTTCGCCAAGTAACAGGGTAATCTCCACCGCCGCGTGCTGGTCTCTCTCCTCCACCAACCTCTCAAGCGCTTCCGAATAGTGGTGCAAGGCCAACTCCGGGTCGTCTGTCTTGGCGTAGAACCGACCCAACACCGCGCGGGCGCGAGCGTGTTGTGCCATATCATCAGCAGCTAGGGTCTCATCGTGAGCCTTGAAGGCGTGTTCCCGGGCACGCTCCATCTCCCCCATGTCCAGAAGGGCTGCGGCCAATATGATGCGGGATTCGACAAGGGTGTAGTCGTCTTCTGAATCCAATAGTTCCTCGACGTTCTCGTAGACTTCGAGTGATCTCTTGGTATCCTTCTGTCGCCTGAAAATGACGCCCATGTTGTTGTAGGTTCGGGCAGCACCTTGTGAGTCACCCAACTTGATGAACGACTCAAGTGCCTCACGGTGCATCTCCAGACCACCTTCCAAATCGCCTTGTGTGACGCTGATGTCGGCTTGGCTGGAGAGAATTCTTGCACGGGGGAGTTCATCGTCACCTGACTTGGCAAAAATTGCCAAAGCGGACTTGTATACCTCTTGCGCCTCATCCCAGCGCCCTTGAAGTGAGAAGATGTTCGCCTTCAACTCCAAGGCGACCGCCCATGCCTCCTCTGAGACCTGTTCCTCCTGCAACGCCTCGAGAATGCCGAGCAACTCGATGTGGCCTGTCTGTACCAACTCCGCCCCAGTAGACTCTATCTCTCTGCCCAACTCGTCGGCATCGCCGCTGTTGGACAGATGGAAGAGGAACTCAATCTGCTCCTCCGGCTGCGAACGGCGGGCTCGATACCAATCGACTGCCTTTCCGTGCAACTGGTCGCGGGTAGTAGCATCGAGTGAACGAGAGAGGAATTCCCGAATCAAATCGTGGACATCGTACATCTCCGAATCCGCCTGTCGGGCAAGGCCTTTTTCGACTAAGTCGTCTAGCAGGTCCGTCTCAAGGTCTTGACCTATGAGTGCCTCCAACGGCATTGGCTCGCGGAAGATGGCGAGGGCACCGAGCAGACGCTTCTCAGCACCTGACAACTTGGAGAATATCTCCTGCTCGACATACATTTCCAGCGTCTCGTGAAATGTCGAGCCGATGGAGCCGCGGTTGATTAGGGTCAAAACCAGCGGGTGGCCTCTTGAGAGGCCGTAGATGTGGTGGAAAGTGGCGTCGTCGACTGGTTCTAATGAGGGTAGGAAATTTCGACAGGCTTCTCGTGAGAGGCCGTCGAGTGGCACCACGAGGGTGGTGATGTTTCCCTCCGCGTCTCGCAGTGGTACGACCGCCTGGAACGAGCGTGAGAAGAGTACCAAGCCGGTCTCTTCGAGGTCGTCCATCCTCTGGGTCAGTCCCCGCACTATGGAGTAGAGAACATCGTCCGCCACTTTGTGCAGGTCGTCCACGATGATGAGCGCTGGCACGGTCGCTAGCGAATTCACAATCAAGTCCACTGACATCGAGGCTGAGGGGATGGGTGTCGCGCTGAGATAGTCGGTTAGGCTGTCATCACCAATCGCCGAGAGCCACTCCCCACAGGACTCCAGAAATGCACGGGAGCCTTCCCAATCCTGAACACGGTGGTAGAGGAGGTTTCTCTTGTGAGTGAACATTTCAATCATTTTTCCTGCTAGAGCGGTCTTCCCGATGCCAGCGATTCCAGGAACTAATATCGTGGTCGAACGGGCATCTATGAGGTCCATCATCGTCTTCAATTCGTTTTCTCGTCCGAAGAACGAACGGACCCGCGGTAGATCTTCAAGTGAGGTGACAAGTTGCTTCTCGACATGTTTCGCGAGGTCTCTCTCGATTAGATCCGGTGTCAGGGCGCGCAGGTCCACAACGCCGTTCTCATCGAGATAGCGAAGGATATCGACGGCTCGTATCGTGAAAGGAGCGGTCTCAACAGCAGTGGCGAGGGTGGTTGAATCTGTAGCGCCATCTTGGTTGATGAGTCGAAGCGGATGGGCTGAAAGACGCTCCCAAGTCTCCTCTGCCAACTTCATACCTGGGTCGGTCAAAAAGTAGGCCTTTCGCTTGCGTGTCACGCCGGTGACATGCGCTTGCCGCTCGACAAGCAATCCTTGATCCTTCAGACCCGCGATGGCACGGGGTACATTGCTGCGGGCGATGGCGACCGCGTTGGCAATCCCCATCTGGGATAGCGAAAAGGGGACTTCCACCTTCTCCGAGTAGTCGGCAAAATCTCGCAGATGCAACAGGATTCTCTCCTGCACACCTGGTCTCGCAACAGTCACCCCAACATCCCCTCTCACTAGTTCCGTTCCTGCTCCCCCTTGAATGTCGGGGTCGACCTTAGCGCTCCGGAGGCTGCGTGGTAGGGTCTGGAACCCACTCGTTGTTTTCAGCATCCCACTTCCATCCGGGGTAGGCTGCCTGAGGTACTGCGGCTGTAGCCGCAGCAGCAGTTGGCACCGCAGTGGCCGCATCAACGGTCTCTTCTTGTGACTCACGGCCCCATGCATATGGGTCCTCTTCGACCTCTGATGCGTCATCCATCAACATGTCCTCATCTTCATCCTCAAACTCAACGAAGAAGAAGAAGAAAACGCCGCCAAGAACCGCTATCGCGACTAGTGACAGAACTACCCACAAAATCCAACCAAGGGTGCTTGTCTCATCTGGTGGGCCCACCTGAACCGAGAAAGATTGGTCGATATTGTTCTGGTCATACTGGAACCTCACGCCGTTGGCACCATCCTCAAACTTGCTCTCGGGGACGGAGAGAGTCCACTGGCCGTCGGCGCCGACTATGGTGTTGTTGAGGCGGAGCCCGGTGGTGGTGGAGCGCGCTACCACCTCTATTCCCGGCCTACCTGTGCCAGAGAAGATGGCAATGTCCTCATCACCCAAGTAATCTAGTCCGTCAACCCGTTCCGCGCTGAACGATACTGCCCTGACAATGAAGTCAACCGTAAGTGAATAGGCGCGGCTTGAGCCGTCCTTGGCGATGAACTGCATCCCCTCACATGACCAGAGACCCATGTCAGTGGTGTGGAATGACATGCCGACCGGGTCGTAGGTCACCACTCCCGCCGAGTTGATTGAGATGATGTCAGCACACAGTGTGTCCTGTTGGAGGTCCACATTGGCAATGATGTCGGGGTTATCGTAGACCTCGTAGGCGAGTTGGTCGCCATCAACATCACTGAAGAAGGGAGGTAGAGTTAGTGATGCCCCGTCACCGCATCTGTCGAGCGATTGGCTATTCTCCTCGCAAAAGATGATGATTTCGCGTATCCAGCCAGTATCATTGAACAGCGGTGCGTTGTTGTCAGCATCTGGTGGATTGTTGATGATGACCTCAACCTCAGCCCACTGACTGTAATCGTGACCGTCGAACGAGCGAGCGCGCACGAGATAGTGGAAGTCGTGTATCAGGTTGCTCGTATCCCAAGTGGTGGCCCAAGCGCCGTTCGGAGCGATATCGGTAATGTACGGCGGCGCATTAGGTAGTTCACGCAGTGCATCTTGCGGGTCGAGAATCTTGATTTCAACTCGACTGACATCTCCGTCAGTATCTCTCGCAACGCCCATGAGGAGGGTGTCATCAGAGACCGTGATGGTCTGCATGTGGTAAGGCTCGAGCAGAGAGATGACAGGCGGGGCGTTCGTGTTGTCGATATCCAGAGAAAGTTCGACAGGTGTGCACTCGCCGATAACACCGCGACAGAACGAGGAGTCGGAGGCCCATATCTTGAAGGTCCAGATGTCCCGAGTGCGTGGCATCCCGGCAAATTCCCAGTCCCAGGACCAAACCGGTCCGCCAGACGTGCTAGCTATTGTATGGAAGTTGGGCCCGTCAATCTCAAAGTGGATCTTGTCGATATCGCTCCCATAGACGCCGTTGTACGAGTCGGTGGCTCTACCGGTGAATGTGACAACCCCCGTGCTGTGAGAGGTGCCATCTCCAGGAGCATCGACGTAGAGAATCGGAGCTTCCGTGTTCAGTCTGATGGTACGGGTCAGAATCGGGCTGTAGTCCACTCCGTCATAGGCCCGCACCTCGAATGTGTAGTCACCCTCGGGTTGGTCCGACATATCGTACTCAAAGAACCATGTGCGGAAGGGACGGTTGTTGTAGGTGACCTCTCCATTTGAATTGCTGGTGTCGGTTGCATATCTGACATCGAGCCAAGAACTGGAATCGGGAGTCTTAATTTCAACCCGCTCAACCACTCCCTTCTGCTCCCAACGTGCCTGCTCATCGTCATTGAAGATGCCAGTGCCGATGTTGCCATCCCAAGCGCTGCCACTGAAATTCACCATCCGCTTGAATGTGTGACCATCCTGTTGTGTGAGGGTCACAGTAGGTGCATCGTTCGTCAAGCTGATGACATCATCGTATGTGCCGGTCAGATTGAACGACGACTTGGCATAACCCTTACCAAATCGGTAGCCGGTCACGAAATACTTCGACAACTCGCGCGTCCCGGCACCCTGTTGGCAATCGGGGTCATTTGCGTCATACAGCAAATCACCATCATTGTCTACCCCGTCATTACACGAATTCTCACCGGGGTCACCAGCAAATCCGTTGGGATTTGGCCCATTGCCGGTGAAGTCGAGATGGAAATCTACCGATAGTGAAATCCACGGAGTGAATCCATACGGGTCGGTCCGCAGATCGTAGATGTCATTGCCATGTGCATCCTCAAGAAGCACTTGGGCATCACCTACTCTGACCCCTGAGACAGTGGTTCGGAAGCGAACTAGAGCGGCCTCTCTCACTTGAACAGCCCACTTGATCGGAGAGGAACCTATCTTCACCTTTGAGAGATCGAGGTTTGTTAGATTGGCGTAAGTCAAGACCGTCGAATTGTTCGTCATGGTAAGGGAGAGCGGGAAATCCTTCGGTGGAATGATTTTCGTGGGTGATACGAGTACTTGGTTTGCCCAATTGTTGGCTGGATATGCCTGGGCATCAGGCCATTCGAGGAGAATCGGGTAGGTTGCGTTTGAGCCGGGTGGAGGATTCGGGATGGTCTCCGATTGCACTGTGACCGAACTCTTGGTGATGTTGTATGTGCGCGAGACGCCGTTCCAAGTGTTCCCTGAGAAGAACCCAAGAGTACCATACTCCGTCCCAAATCCATCATCGTGATGGATTATTCTTGCACCCTCCTCTCCAACATTGAAGATGTTGTCTTGAACATCGATGATGGCACCAATGGCGCGGATGCCGTCACCCTGCACGCCGATGATGTTGTTTCGCTTGACTGTGGCACTACTTCGGTAGAAGTGGAAGGCAGGGCAGTTGAATCCCTCGGAATCCCAAATGGTGCTGCTGTCGCAGGAACCACTGACATTGTTGATTGTGTTGTCAACGAATGTTCCGCGAGCAGGTGACGGCCCCGACACCTGCCATCCTGAGTCACCGAAGTGATATTCTCCGAGAATCACCGGTTCACGATTGATGTTCTGGAAGGTGTTGTTGTCTGCGTGGACATCGACATATCCCACACCCCATATCCCGTTGTATCCTCCAATCGGTCCGATGATGTTGTTGCTGATGGTCACTTCAGCGAGGTCTGGCAACGATGAAACGACCTGAATGCCCGAACCTTCCTCTGCGCCGGTCAAGACATTGTTATTGATGAGAGTGTAGGCACCGTCGTAGGCGGTTAAAGGTGAGTTATCACCCGTTGTGATGCTATTGCCAGTCACCTCGAGTTGGTAGTCGTTGGCGAGAACACTTCTTCGACCGTTGATGTCGATTCCAGTGCAATCTGTCTGAATGGTGTTGAAGGAAACCGTTCCCGCAGCTTCCGTGTACCGGTAGCCATAGTCAGAACTCGTCACAACACCGTGGTCAATGTCGACAAAGGACTTCTGCGCCCAAACGACGTGACGACCGTTGTCATTCTGTGAGCAGCCATTCGAGGTACCGCTGAAAACCGGACTCATCAGAGTGACTGGATTGGTGGGGCTACCTGCACCATAGGCCTGCAATGCGTTACCGAGCAGAGTAGGTTCGCGCTCTTCGACGCCGACACTGAAGGTACCTCCGTTGAAGGTCGGTGAAGCTAGGTCTAGCAACAAGACGCTGGAGGTGTTGATGTCCTGTGTTCCGAGTTCAGTGATTGTCGGACTCGCCCCATCGAGAACGAGCGCACCAAAGCGAATCTGACTGACATCAGCCACATAGCGAGGCAGACCATACGCATTCTGGATGGTGACATGGTTCAACTTCGTCTGAGCAATATCAATGGTGTCTCGAACGAGGATTCCTTCGTAGCAGGATGCATCGGGGTTCCACAGAGGTTGACCGTTTGCGGGGTTGATCAACTTGTAGCATCGACCGGTCTGAGAGTCGTTAGCCGGTTGAGTCCAAGTGAATGTGATTCGACTTGCGTTACTGCCCATCCCCAAGGCTCCACAAGAGGAGTCGCCAGCGCACATGTTGCCCTTCACATGGATGTAACTTCCATTCGGTATTGTGATGGTTGTTCCGGGTTGGATGATCAATTTCGCACCGGGCGCAATCTCAACATCCCCAGTGAGGGAGTGTGCTCCCTGCCAAGTCTCGGTCCCGGTAATAACTCCGTTAGTGGTCTCGTTAGTGGCGCTCACCGTTGGGGTGAAGCCCACCAAAGCGGTCATCGTACTCATCACAAACAGGGTGACGAGCAATAGGCTGTGTGTTCTCTGAGTCTGCTCCATCTTCTACAACTCCTCTCTTGACCCTGCGAAAATACCCCACTGATATAACAAAAGCGCATACCGCAATTGAAATAGTATCAAAACAGGAGTCCTAGTATCAATATATTTTTCAGTATTTTCCTATCATTGTATCGCAAATGAGTAAATATATCAAGTATTCGTATCGAATAAATGAAATAATATCATGCTACGAGGCGTATCCCGACCTCATCCGACCACGCCTTAGCGTTCAGATGGCCGTATCCATAGCGAAGATGATGGGAGCCCGCTTGTTGGAAGGTGCTCACATCGCAAGAGTCTGCAAGTGCCTGTTTTACGAGTTCGATTGGTGTCCTGTCACCCTCTTGAATCGGCTCAAGGTTTGGGTTGCCATCGTATCGTTCAAGAATCAGGGCGAGTGACCCTGTCACGAATACCGTGGCATCACTGGTCCCATCACTTCGAGACCAAGTGGCGCCAACCTCTGCCGACACGAATGTCGAGTGAATCTGCACTCCGGGTGCCACCACCTCCGGTTTTTGGTCGGGCCAACTTCTAGGTGATCCGTCCGTGTTTGTGGCGGAACCAGCACTGCTGTCTGACCACAGACTCCCATTGCGCTGGGTTGCACCGACGGAAATCACCCCCTTCACATTCGCAGGAACTGTGACGTCGGGGTAGTCTTGACCAGCCCCGCCATGATTCCCCGCAGCTGCCACAACGAAGACGCCGTTGTCAAGAGCGCTGATTACAGCCAACTCGGTTCGGCTGCCGAAGGTCGAAATCAGGTCCGGTTTACCGCCTAGGCTCAAACTGATGATGTCAGCACCCATCTCCAACCAGCACCATTCAATGGCATCTGCGACAGTAGCCTCAGAACCAGAACTGCCCTCTGAGTCAAGAGCTGCTGCGACAATCAGTTGAATGCCTGGAGAGGCCCCACGAAAGCTTCCATTGGCTGCTAATATTCCGACCATCATTGTCCCATGTGACTGTTTGTCGTCGTTGTCATGCGGATTGCCAGTTGTACCATCGATGAAATCCTTGAAGCCAACGAGATTCACACCTGACAAATCTGGATGGCTGATGTCAACGCCGGTGTCGACGATGCAGACACGGACTCCCGTGCCGTCGAATCCAGCCTCGTTCAACTCCCTGATGTGAGTGCTCTCGTAGGCCCATTCCGAATTGGGGATGAAATCCTCGATGTAGGTGACAAGAGTGCTGTAGGTCACCAGGAGCCCGACGATGACCACCAACAGAATCCACAAACCCCACGGGAGGTCCAATGGTGTCTTGATTGGCTTCGCTGCCTCAGCCTCCTTCCAGCCACCCGGATCCAAGTCTGATGAGAGCCCGTACGCCTCAGCAGGATAACCCGGCGCATCGGGGTCGATGGTACTCAGCATTCGCGGGTCTTCGGGTTCCGGCAAGAACTCGACACCCTCCAAACCCGGAATCAAGAGGCTCCCCGTCCGACCTTGGTCGGACGCGGGTTCATGATTGCTCGTTCTTCAAGTGTGATGGAATTCTCCTGGATTTCGTCTATGTTTCGACTGAATGTCGCCTGCGTTTCATCTTCGGTCGTGGACCAAGACAGACCCCTATCTGCCCAAAGGTGACGGCGCTCTCGCCGACGAACGGTTGGTGATGAGGCTAAGCCTCCACATCCCTAGTCAACTCAGAACGGAATCTTGCTGGTAAGTGCATCACGGATCTTCCGGAAGGAGAAGAAGATGGCCACGAAGCCTGCTATAATCAGCAATGGAACCCATACATTGACTGAATCGGGTGCAGCTGTCGAGATCTTGATCGATTTTGTCATCTCGGTTTGAGAATCACTGTCGAGGTCGAGCCCCATGTCGCTGAATATGGTGAAGGTGAAGGTTTTCTTGCCTATTGCACCCGAACCGCCTGGGAGATCGAGGTAGACGATGTATTCAACCGCTCCCCCTGCTGGGATTGTCTGTGTCTCGGATGACGAAGAGATATTGAATTCTCCAACCGAAACACTCACCCGAATGTTTGTCGCGTCGACAATGCCGTCGTTCCTCACACGGACGAGGAAGGTGTTCCTGTTGTTCGCTTCAGCATCTGAATTACCGAATGTGCCCGTGTCATCCTCTACGAAAGAGAGGAGAGGTCGGGCCGCCTGTACCACGACTGACACCTGCTCATGCTCTGTGCCGTCCTCACTGGTGATGTTCACGAAGAGGGTGAATGGCTCATCCCCCGCATCTGCCGGAGCGAACACGGTGAAGGAGTAGGTTCGGTTCTCGCCAACAGTCCACGGTGATTCACTCGGGCCTGTCGCACTCCAATTTGCCGGCAGTTGAGTTCGGTCTATCTCAAAGGAGAGTGTGTCCTGGCCATTGCCCTCGTTGACTATTTGGAACTCAACTCGTTCCTCCTCTCCAGGGTATACACCAACCGTGTCACTCGGTGCAACGGTCACATTCACAGCGTAGGTCTGAGGAATGTGGATGGTTAGCGCATGTTCTGAGAACACACCTGAGCCGTGAGACAACCGCACCTTGATGATGTGACCACCCTCGATTGAACGGGCGGAATCGATTGTTGCCGGTACGACGCGGACGAGTAGCTCACTCTGGAGACCCCCATCGAGGCCCATCGTAAACTGATGGCTGCCGAACCACTGTTCAGTCCCATTGACCGTACCGTTGTAGAATTCAATCGTCCAATCTGTTGCATCCTCAGCCGAAAATACAACTTCGCTGGTGAACTCGTCGTAGGCTTCATTGCCGGTGTAATTCAGGTTGATTGTGTACTCTATGGTCTTGTAGTGAGTGCTGTTCAGTTGAACCGTATCAACCTCGTTATACGATTCGTCGGTCTGAGTTGAGTTGTCTGCTGACATGACCTCAAAGGAGATGCTGTGTTCAACTCGGCGGTTGAAGCGCAGTGTTGCGTCTGGCGCCTCCTGCTGACTGGCGATTGTGGCTGTCAGGCCGGCGCTGTAGTCCATTGTCATACCACGCTCAGACGTCTGGAAATCACCTTCGAGATACAACTCACCAGACGGCAATAGGAACTCGACCATTCCGTTCTGGTCAACCGTCACATTGTACTTGACACCGTAACCGGCATCTACCATTATCTCGGGTGTGGACAACATCTCAGCTCCAGAGACATCTTCATCGGAAAGATCGTGAGTAACTCCCTCAAAGTCCACCCATGATGTGGTCAAGAAGAGAGTCCCGCCCAGTGTCACTGTCAAGTTGGCCTCTGCACCGTCGTGGACACCTGCATCGACAAGTGTGATTCCGACAAGCCCGTCTTCGACGGATTGAGCGACAAGAACCCACTTGCCGGGTTCGACAAATGCATTCCATTCACCAGCCCAACTTCCGTTTTCCAGAACCTTGCTGGGTGTGCGAGATTCTCTCTCGATGCCAGCGAATGGAATGAGTGTCAAGGTGATGTCGTCGCTTATGTCATCCCATACCTCCATCTGGATATAATCCACCAATCCACTGATTGTGACATTCCCAGCAGACATCTCGAGGTCAGTTGAACTTGCTATACCGGTCACATTGATGATTTCGGTCACCGGCGAGAAGCCTAGTTTCGAGGCTGATACCGTGTAATTCGCATCTGTAGGTACAAAGACCTGCCAAGTTCCTGAGGCGTCGCTGGTCAAGTTGAGTTGTGCCTCAAGCGAATCACCAGTAACCGTAATGTTTGCATCCTCGATACCTTCATTGTAGTTGTAGGCATCATCTGCATTAAGATCCCAGAAGAGATTACCACCGAGGGTGACCCAGTGCTCTACTGTGAAGTTCTGCTGTTCGAGAACCTCACCCCTCTCAAGAGTGGGAAGGTCTTGCCCCTCGAGTATCCAACGATGTTGAATCTCCGTCTTGTTCAGGGAGATGGTCCAATCACCAGGCCAAAGGTATGCCGTGACATTTCCGTCATCGTCGGTGACGGGGAAGGTGACCTCACCTAAGCCATCTCGACTCGTAGCCGTTAGCGCAAACCCTGTCAGGGCGTTTCCTGAGTCAGACTCTGTCAGATGAATCGATACCTCTGCAGACTCAAGTGAATTCCAAACCAAACCTGTCCGCGTTGAATTCGCACTAATGTTCAGCAATCCGCGGTACTCCTCGGAAGTCTCACCAGTCACATAGCGGTCAACCGTGACGAGCCAATCACCCTCTGGCAGGTAATCGAGTATTGTCCCGTTCTCGTCAGTATACATCGTGAAGGAAATATCTCCATCCACCTGTTTGAAATTTACTATACGGGCGTTCTGTCCACCTCCACTGAAGTTCTCAAGTGTCGTCTCAAACTTCCACTTCGGAATGAATGGGACTTCGACAACCTCAGTCACATTGTCGAGGCCGAGTTCTAGGACCAACTCAGAGGAAGCTATCTCTGTCTGGTAATCGGTACCATTCTCTGGATCCTGCAGGTCGACTACCAACGAGTAGACACCTGGTTCAACAGAAACCACGACCTTTCCATTCGAAAATTGGTCAATGGTGACATTGAGACGTGAACCCACGCCGCCACCTGAAATTGGCACCAAAGCGAAGTCGACTTCTATCATGGTGCCGTTAGATAGGTTGGCATCACCGTTATGGTCGATGAAAGTTGAAATCTCCAAAGTGATGTTGTTTGGCTGACCTATCATCTCGATTCCGGATAGCAAATTCAGATTCGATTCCGTGACATCAATGTCCAGTGGTACGATGTTGAGTCTCTCGTCATCAACACTGAGAGTCCAATTACCATACTGCGCCTTGGTCACGAATCGCCCACTCTCAATATCGACATCAAAGAACCAATGCACCTGTCTCTCCTCATGGAAGCCGTGCACCTTAATGGGGCTGAATCCGGGGATGTGAGGTGAATATTCCGTCAAATTGGAAAAGATGTAGACAACCCCTTCGACAGTGAGGCCCTCCTTCAAGGTGAGCGTCAATGGCGCCATCCCCTCAGTTACATTGAAGCGGGTGCCGTTGGAAAGTTGGCTGGCAATCGATCTAACGGTCATATTCACATAAGCAAACTCGGGCAGAAGAATGGTGAAGTTGCCTGCATTATCTCCCGTACCTGTTTGGACACTGGTCACGATGGCCCCCCATTGGAAATTCACCTCAATGTTGGGTACCCCCTCAATCGGGCTCTCCTCCTTGTTGGTCTGAACCAAAATCTGGCCACTAACATTCACACTGCGCCTCAAAATCCACTCAATGTCGATGAGGTCCTCGTTGATTTCAAACTCCTCCCACAGCATCAATTCGCTGCCGGCTGAGGCGTTGGCAATCCATTCACCCTCTGGCAGTTCCACCCGGTAGGTGGAAGACTCATTGTCGAATACCGCTTGAATCAACTCATCATCAGCAAGCATCTCGCCTGAGAACCACACATCGACATCGGTCACTGGCTCCATTGTGCCGTTGCCGATGTCTTTTCGCATTGTGAACTCAATATCGAAGTGCATCGGAATCGGTGAGTTCTCATCAATCAGAGTGAACTCCTGCGAGTCTGCTTGAGGCCGAATTGATGCGCGGCCATCACAAACTACGGGTTGGGCCGGTGTGTACCAAGGGACACACTCGTAGAAGCCATCCCCGTCAGCATCCATTCGCAACTTGTAACTGCCATCGGGCAGTGGCCCGAATCCGAACGAACCGGTCTCGTTCGTAGTCACGAAGCAAGGTGCCAGCCCGACATCATCGCAGAGTTCGGTAGGCAGTTCACCGGGTCTTGCATCATCGAGAAGCTCGAGACTCAAGTTCGCACCAGGTTCCGAATCAATCCACATCAGAGTCCCTTCAATCCATGAACCGGCAAGAAGCAACTCGACATCACTGGTCGGCTCTGTACCGACTTCCAGTGGTGTCGACAGACGGGTTTGATTGCCGTTCGGAAGAACGACCATCACACGGTAGGTACCCGGCAACGCGTCCACAAGATGGAAACTACCCGGTTCAACCATATCTCCGGTGAAGAAACCAGCGCCACTGAACAGACCGGAGCCGTTGATGGTACCATAGGTCTCAAGTGAATCATCTTCAGCATCTACAACGAAGATGCCGTTGCCCACCATAGTCTCCCTGTAGAGTTGGGTTGTGTAGTAGACTGACTGATTCGCAGTCACCCTTCCAGTCCCCTCAAATGCACCAGTAAAGACATACTCTGGCGGTGAACTAGCGTTTACTGAGCAAACAGTCGCACCTGCGGGTACAGTTGTGTTGTCACAAGGCACTACCGAGGTGTTCCCGGTAATCGTACCAATGAATGAGCCGCGGCCCTGGAACTTCCCCTCTCCAGTGAAGGAGTGGTTGTGTAGGATTTCGCGGGTGTAGTTTCCAGTGTAGTCGGATACCAGAACTGGCCCGTCACTGTCCATGTAAGAGGGACCGGTGATCAACATCTCACCATCACCTCGGAAGGTGCGTGGGTGCTCTTCAGTACCCTCGACCGTACCGTTTGTAGTCCAAATGTGGGCTACCGCTTGGTCGGTCCAAATGTCCTGCAAGATTAATTCGTGAGAGACGAGGGGTGCTCCGTCGAACGACTCGTGGCCATCCCATCGAACTATGCCTGTCGCGCTGGATGCGGGGACATCAATCGACTTCTCGATGACATATCCGCCATCGGTATCTGCTTGCTCTCCAGTGACATTGAACTCCATTGAGCCGAGCATCATCCCACCTGAGACGTTTGCGAGGATTGCTGTGACCGGGTTAATTTCCCTGCCATTCTCCTCTTCGGCTCCGAGGATATCATAGGTCCAACCCTGCCATGTTTGGTAGTTGTTCTTCGCCTCTGTGATGGCGTCACGGTCGCTTGTGAGTCCCTCTTCGGGATCCTCCGAAAAGCCGGTGAACGCTGTCACGCGGATGTGGCCTGCTGGTACGCGGAACTCAAAGTGTCCGTTCTCATCCGCATCAACGCTGCCAATAGGAATCCAATACTGGCGATAGTCCTCATCCGAGGCATCCTCGCCACTGTATGCGTCCCTCTCTATTAGGAGGCGAGCCTTCGGGATTGTACTGATGTCACCGAGTACTACATCACCAGTGAGAGTAGCACCGCTGTAATACTTGAGAATCTTGACATATGTGTTTGCGTCATACCATGGCTGGTTCTGTCCTGCGCCTGCATTGTACCAATTTGCAATTACAAAGTGATTCATCATAGCTCCCGGAAGTGGGAAGGCATACTGTAGAGATTCGTTGGCCGTACCTCGCATGTCGAAATGTTGCCCGGGCTGGGATGGCTTTCCAGGAAGACCCAAGTCTCCCGAACCATAGCCAATGTAACCTCGTGCAATCATGGTGTCAAAGAATTCAGACTGCTGGTCGATTCTGATATCTACAGCACGGATGACATCAACATCATTTTGTGACTGACTTCTCAGAATGTCGCCCTTGTACTCCTCTTCGTACTGCTCTTGAGTCATGTCGACATAGAAGCTGGAATCACCACGCTGAGTGACATAGTAGGTATCCATGTAGGTTGCGGGGTCGAGACCCGAGAGGGTTGTGGGAGCGTAGAAAATTCCGGTTGGATTTCCGCCTGACTGGCCATAGGAGCCAGCAGTTGGGTAGAGTCTGTGGTCGATGGCGAAGTAACGGATGTCGTGGTTCCTCACGATGGTGTCACCGGGTGAACCTGACGAATCACTAACCTCGTAGGTGATGCTGTGTGACAGAGTCGCGTATAGTGAAACCAACTCCTCCATGTCGAGCGCAGAGGTGAGGAAAGTCCTCCCTAGGGCGAGACGCGCGTTCTGCCGGTGAAGGGAGGTCGCGACAGAGTCGAATTCCTCGACGATGTCGCTGGTGTACCAGTAATCACCAATGACATAGTGGCTGACTTCATCCTTCGCCACATCATTGCGCTCCTTGGTTTGATTGAACTTCGTCATTGCATCGAATTCCGATTGGAAGTTTCCGACCTGTTCGCGGCTCTCGTAGACGCGGTAAATCTTGGTGGCGAGAGGGAGGCCGTTGTCGTCGATTGCGTAGCCAACTCCGATATGGACATTGCCTGCGCTTCTGTAAATCTTGAACGAACGCGCTTCAACGCCTGCCCCTTCATCTCCGCCGAGTGTGTTGAGGTCGACAAATTCGTCAATTTGGGAACTGCTCATATGCTCATCTAGCGCAGCAGCGAATTCAGCGGTGTGAACGCCGCCATTGTAGCGTAGGTCACCCTCGGACAGTGTCATGATGAAGAGGGCGATTAGATCCCCTTCGCCCTGAGCCAACAGCATGTTCCCTGCCGCTGGAATTCCGCTCTGGAAGTTGTCGGCGACCGTCGGGTGGGAACCCTGCGCGAGCGCTTGGAAGCCGTAGTCCCACCATGAAACAAATGCAGGCCGTTGGCCGAACGGCACATTGGCGTCTTGTTCTTGCAACCACTGGTATCCTGAATTCCACTGAGCACTGTTGAAGGCCGAGCCGAATGAGCCCATGTACCAACAACTGGTTTCCTTGTTCGTACCGCGACAGTTGCTGTTGGGGTTGTATGGAGTGGAGTCGAGGATGGACCAGCCAAAGAGAGGATCTTCAGCCCTAAGCAGCGATGGCGTGATGTTGTAGATGACGGAGTCAACTTCCTTCGCTTCTGAGTTTCCGGATGGAATCCCCGAGTCGAGGCCGTAGGCGGCGTGTTGTGAGAACACGAGCAGGAAGACGATTAGAACTGCAACTACACCGGGATGCTTCTTCAGCGCCTTGCCACTTGCAGAGAGGCGGGCCCTTGGTGAACCGATACCAAACCGCCTCCATGACTTTCCGATTTCCAAGCCACCCATGCGGCCCCAAACCAACACGAGTGCCCAAGCACCCATGATGGCTACTGGGGGGGTTGCGTTGAACACGAAACGGCCTGCTCTCCAAGCCATCAAGCCCGCCAGCAGAATCCAGATTGCCAGAACGAGTTTCGTGCTGCTCCTCCCTTTGAAACCGTGCCAGAGGGCAATGATGCCGGCCGAAAGTGCCGCAAGGGCGACTATCGGTCCAAAGGAGGCGAACAGCATCGCTCGACTAGGTGCCTGAGCCTCTGCAATAGTGTCGAAAATCTTGTTCTTCGACAGGTAGTACCCACCAGTTGTCAGAACATCCCAACCGTTTGAGATGCCAGCGAACTGGAGCAGCCAGAGGCTACCGAGGATGGCCCCCGCAAGGCCGCCCCCGCTGACTAGCACGAGCAGCCACGGCTTGTCGCGGAATGAGACTGCTACCCAGCCTGCGGCGAAGGTGAAGCCGACGATGTAGAACATCGGTTGGAATCCGCTTGCGTCCCATACCAACTGCAGTTGTATGTGGGAGTAGAATGGCAGTGGAATCAGGAATGCGACCATCATCATCGTCAGTGTGCAGACATAGAGGGCCATGCTGTCCTTTCTTCGGAACAGGTTCAGTACCGCCTGCATGAAGAAGGCGGCAAATACGATTGCAAGCCCATAGACGAAACCCTTCCAGCCGAGGGCGACGGTGGCGAATGCCATTCCCGCAAGAGCTGCGTTGGCAATCGCTGCAGGCCGCTTCTCGAAAGTCGCCATCACTCCCTTTAGGAGGTAGGATGGAGACCAAGAGGCGTTTTCCACCAACTTTTCATCGCCGGCCGCGTCAACAGCCTTCAACCAGAAATAAAATCCTAATGTGAGGAACAGAATCGCAAACGAGTCGTGGTCAGCCAGCGCAAGTGTGCTGTGGCTGACGTGCCCGGGCATCAGGGCGATGAGCCAAGCGGCCACTGCACCAGTTGCCTTACCGAAGAAGCGGTTGCCGATCCCTGCGATTGGTAGAACACACAGCGCTCCATAAATCGCAGGCAATGCTGCTACAGACCACCAGACCGCGTCCGAGGCAGGCACATCGAGAAGAGGTGCGAGCAACATCCCGCCGATAGCGAGGCTCCAGGAGAACAGAGGCGGTCGGGGGTTGATGGCGCCGAGCGGATAGGAGCGGTCCATGTCAATGAGGAAATGGTTGTGCTGTGCCAGAACATACTCCACCGTTCGCATCATGTACCACGGGTCAGAACCTCCAGTCAGGTCCCACTCGTGGGTACCAGCAGCGTTCATGAATGGAATGACATTCCACACAACCCGAACCATAAGTGCCGTGAATAGGGCGGAACCTACGACGACTCCGTACCAATTTTTCTTCCACCACTGACGCGCAAGCCCTGCCTCCCGCCGTGGGGCGGTCGAGCCTAGCACGCCCTTCACTCCGAGCATGATGGCGAGTGCATTTAGCCAGAAGAAGAGGAAGAACCAGACAAACAGGCCGTTTGTGCCGTGAAAGTAACTGTGCCAGTTGGCGCTACCGTCCAAGATAAGTCCCCGCTCCTGAAGTCCACCCATAGTGTACA
>CAUZJP010000002.1:0-20859 GCA_963580235.1 Candidatus Thalassarchaeaceae archaeon | reverse complement strand
TCCAGCGAAGTTGAGCCGTCGTGGATGAACATCTCGGTCACCTCTGCATAGACGGTGTAGGTGGTGTTGTCTCCGACATGGATATTCTCCGGGTAGAGGAACTGCCCTACTGTGAATGCACCCCAATCATCGGTGAGAACATCGATTGTCTCCAGCGCAGTAGTGCCGTTGATAGTCCACACGATGTGAACTTGGACGGGCATCATGGGTGCTGCTTCGAACTGTAGACTTGACATGTTCAGCCACTGGACGAAACCTCGGAAGACCGCAGGGCTCCCCGAGTCTATCCACAGGGTGTCTGCCATAGTCAGGTTGACCCGTGTGGGAATCTTGTCGTCATTGTCCGGAACGCAGTCGTTGTCATGATCCCAATCACTGGCTGGTTCTGTAACTCCAGTTGGGTTTCCTTGAGGATCCAATCTTTCACAGGTCTGACCTTCCTCGAGTACATCATAATCCAGATCTTCCCAAGTATCATTGTCGTCGTCATCGTCAATCGCATCGGGACCCGTCGAGGAGTTCATGGGGTTGGCGATACCCACCCCGTCACCGAAGTCGTCGTGGTCCCATGGGTTTGTGGATTCCCGGTTGAAGCGAGTTGGCCAGAGCATAATCTCATCCTCATCCTTCATGCCATCCTCATCGTCGTCATCATCCTCGTCGTCCCTCAGACCATCGTTGTCGTGGTCCCAGGGAGATACTAGAGGTGTGGCGGTGAGCAATTCGTCGGCGTTGGAACGTCCGTCGCCATCCCAATCATCGTCTGCCCAGTCTGGAATGCCATCGTTGTCGTGGTCCCAAATCGACTGCTCCTCACCTGTGAAGCAACCTGGGACCAGTTCCTGTAGAACATCGGCATTGCCATCGTTGTCGTCGTCCCAGTCCTCACCGTCAGGCACACCGTCGTTGTCATTGTCGACATCGTAGAACTCTGGGAAGAGCATGCCCTGCCCCATTATGCCCTTGTCCCAGACCGCCTGATACCAACCGTCGCCATCCGGGTCAGAATCCTGACCGTCGTCGTCTTCGTCTTGGCAGTTGAGACCGATGAAGAAGTTGCCCGGCGGAATTGTACCCGCGTCGTCATCGAGATCAGAGTTGGTGTCAATCTCAAAGAAATCCCATAATCCATCATTATCGTCGTCAACATCCCACAAATCGTAGATTGCATCGAAGTCGTCGTCGAGATCGGCTGTGTCGTTGAACATACAGGTAGGATCGGGGAAGCCAACAAGAGGCGCACCACAGTCATCATCGGGGTCGACCTCATCTTCAAGGTGGTCAGCAAACTCATCTGGGAACCAGTTCCCGTTGGAATCTTGATTCCATGAGAATATCTGCCACTTCAGTCCAATGTAGGTGGTGAACAGGTCCCGATTGTGTGCAAGTGCGGTGTAGTTGCTCGAAGCGAACACCGTTCCGCCGAACTCGTAGTGGTAGCACTGCGAGTTACACCTCCAGTTTTGGTCGGAGTTGGCGCCATCATAGACTCCATCCGAATAAGTCGGGTCGGGTCGAGAGCTGTAAGGAACGCCCATCGCGGATCCAAAACCGTTCAATGGATAGCCGTACTGCAAGGCGTACTCAAAGCCACAGACAAGACCGGTGGGTGCTGCGCCGGAAACCTGCTGAGGCTGAACGATGAAGCCACACTCACCATAGTCGAGCGTCCCGCCCATCTTCGGGTCATCGACATCCAAGATGCCGTCGTTGCCCTCGTCTTGGTCCCACCAGTCGGGCAGACCATCTGCGTCTTGGTCGATATCGAGTCCATTGGAGAGAGTGTCTCCATCACCATCGATATCCCACTTGTTGTCGCCATTCCAGTTGCTCCAACGGGAGAGATAGATCCAATAGAATTCGGGAACCACTCCCGAGGTCGGTGGATTGGTTGTGAAATCTTGACCGTTGTAGTCGAGCATGAAACCCTGGCTGGAATCGAACGGATTTAGGAGGAATGTCATGTTCCAGTGGTCGGTGACATTGTCGATGTATCGCTGACTGTCCCCACTGCCGTCAAGGTCGTCACCGTCTCCGAGGGTGTACCAAGGCTGATAGAAGGCGTCGGACTGGTCCATGTCGACCTCGCCGCAGTTACCATCATCGGGATCATATATGTCAGGGATTCCGTCGTTGTCATCGTCCCAGTCCTCGTCATTTTGAAGACCATCACCGTCGATGTCGGAATCCAGTGAGTTGATGCCGTCGTCTCGGTAGCGGCTGCCGTTGAGTGCGTGGATGTCGGCGTCGTTGTCGAGGTCACAGTCTTCATCGATGTCCATGTAATCCGGGATTCCGTCGTTGTCATCGTCGATGTCATCCCAATTGGGAATTCCGTCACCGTCCCAGTCGATGTTTCCTGTGTAGGATGCACGCTGGGTGATGCATAGTGTACTCGAACCGCCGGGCTGGCCGTCACTGTCGCCATCTTCCGCGTTCGGGTTGCTGTTGACATCCTCGTAACCTCCACCCACAACTGGTGGGGTGCCTCCTACCTCCCACTCGCAGTTCCAAGTGTTGACCACATTGGTGTGATTCATCATGTACGGGTCGACCTCGTTGCTCAGGCCGTCGTTGTCTAGATCCCACGGGAGGTCGGTTGGAGGTAACCAACTTCCGGGGTTGTCAGGGTTGGCGGTGCCACCCATGTCAACATCGAACCAGTCCCAGACATGGTCGTAGTCGTAGTCGAATGGGCGCCAGCGGTCATTGTCGCTGTCCCAGTCATAATCGATTTCGCAGTCAATCCCGGCGATGCCGTCGGTGTCTCCACCAGGGGTGGCGTAGGGGGCGGTGTTTTCTCTGGTGTAGTCGTTGAGACCATCCCCATTGGTGTCCACATTGATGCAGACATCCTTGATTCCGTCATTGTCGTCGTCGGGGTCCCACATGTCGAGCAGGCCGTCGTTGTCGTCGTCGGCGTCGACATTGTTCGGGTTGCCGTCGTTGTCGCCGTCAGCATCGAGGAAGTTGGGGATACCGTCATCGTCGAGGTCACCATCCCAGATTTGGGTGAAGCGTGGGTCCCCAGGGTGGAACATCGCTTCGAGAGTGATGTAGTTGAGGCCGTGGCTGTAGATTCGGTAGTCTTCGTACTGCCACTGAACAGGAGTATCATAGCCGCTGGTGGTTGACGACATCTGCCCTGAGATGTTGGCGAGATAGGGATGCCTGTCCTGCCAATCGATGACGCCGTCGTTGTCATCGTCGTTGTCGAAGTAGTCACGGATACCGTCACCGTCATTGTCACACGGCCATGAGAACTGGTCGATTCGACCGTCATTGTCGTCGTCCTCGTCGTAACTGCCTCTGCCGGATGCGTCCATATCCTCATCGGGAACACCGTCGTTGTCGTGGTCCCACGGATTCTGGTCAACCCTGTAGCCAAAGCCCACAGCCGAATTGGTGGCTGGGTGAATTATGCTGGCGTTGACATAGCGGTCAGAGGTGACATTGGTCGGGTCTGCCCCCTGATTCCAATCGATTGGGCCCTCAAGAATGCCGTCGTTGTCGTCATCCCAATCAAGGTGGTCGAGAAGACCGTCGTTGTCGTGATCTAGAGGGTCGGTGGAGTAACAGCCATCGAACCGCTCGATGAGGTCGTAGATGCCATCATTGTCATCATCGAGATCGTCTAGGTCATTGATGCCGTCGTTGTCGTGGTCTTGGGTGTTGGTCTCTTCGAGATTGGGACCGTAATTGTCCTCACGGAGTGTCAACAGGCTGAGGTCGGATATTTTTCCGTACATGACACCCGGGTCACTGAATTGCGGGTCAAGCAGAGCTGGATGGGGTGTTGCGCCTCTCATTCCGGGCTGATTCCCCACATCCTCTCGCCACTGTTGGTCGTAGGTCTGGATCGCTTTGCGCTCTCCAATCGTACCGACTTCCAATTCAATCGCAGTATCATTTCCATTCGTAACCTCTGCCCAAGGCGCAACGAGCAAGACGCTTGCTAACATCAGTAGCACCATCCAAAAGGCCGAAGCGCGTTGAGAGCGAGTTCGCATATTTTTTATATCCAACAAGTCGTTTTTAGGCATCATATCACCAGTCGAGCACCTCGCCACTCACGGCCGTTATATCAACGGCTCGGCGCGAGTGTGCTCGCTTGTATCACAGAGTGATACCGGTATCATCGCTAACTAGTTCCTACCTCAATAATTCCATAAAAACATCAACCGCTCTATTTTTCTTCGACCTGGAGCAAATGTCGTTCCAAATCAAAATGTTCAATTGAAGAAGTACTAGAATAACCATCACGATGCCAATTGGACTCGTGAAAAATTCTCGCTGCTCGTCGAGCTCGCTCACATCAGTCGAAGTACTTCCGCCCCTTCTCACCCATTCGGGTGGATAAGAAATCAATTCAGACTCTGTAGAGTCAGTATCAAATTCACTTCCGTTTTCTATCGAAAAATCATCCTGCCGCCCCTCAAATAATTCGTTTGCATGTTCCTCACCGGGTCTGTTGAAATCTGTTTCGATCGGCTCTTCCTCCAAGGGTGAAATAGGTGTAGCGTTCACGGATTGGTCTAGAGGTTGGTCGTCTAGTTCCTCGATCGGATCATCTACCACCTCATCATCAACTGGCTGTTGCCAAGGTGGCGGAAGTTGTGGATAGGTAGGTGGGCTTGGTTCTGGCACACCATCAGCACAGCCGCGGAATGCAGCAGAGGTCTCGACTACTCCCTCCATAGCCTCAAGGCAAGCGAAGATGTTGAACTTCGCAACTTCTGTCATCTGGGAGAGGTTGGTCACTGTGATTCCGTTCTCACCGATTCCATAGAGGTAGTCTCCCATGAAGATTGAGCGTCGAACATCGACCGAATTCCACCAGGTCCCGGAGTTCCCATTGTAGAACTCAGAATGGTCAATTTCGCCGTGTATGCTGAGTGTGTCGTTTTCAGATACCTTCACCAAGAGAAGCTTGCTGACATGCTCATATTCGTAGTTGGAAATAGGTCTGAAAGTCGAGAGTGGAATCGCGAGCAGTTGCTCTCGCCCCCACCACTGGAAGGCCTTGTGTTCGTAGGTCGCTTCCGACACCGTCCACTGCCAGCCATTCATCCAGTCACTCACCGGTGAGATTGGTAGGGCATCAGCGAGTTGTGGGTCGCTTTCGTTGGTCACGTCAAACAGAGACACCTGCGTTCGCCAGTCCAGCCCCCAGTTGTTGCCCGAGAAGCCGATGGTGAGCAGGCGGCCATCTCCAATGGGGTGGATGTAAGTTGACACGCCGGGAATCTCCAACTCCCCCTTCACGACAGGGGAATAGGGGTTCGACAGGTCGATTGTCCAGAGTGGGTCGATGCGCCGGAAGGTCACGAGGTAGGCTCTGTCATCTACGAATCGAGCCGACCAGATGTCCTCACCCGGTGCGATTCCTCCTATGGAGCCGACCTCCATGAGAATTGTCTCACCAAACTCGTCAACTCGGTTTTCAAAGACCTTCACCTCATTGAGATTGTTGTGGAAGATTCGACCCCCATCGGCGTCGTAGGTGAAGTGCCGAGGAAGCGTCGAGGCGACTCGAATGTAGCCGTCTTTCTCGGATATCGCGAACTGGTCGACCAGTCCACCGAAGAACTCGGTCGAAGCAACAAATCGCGCCCTCGCCGGGTTTGTCACGTCGAACTGATGCAGGTGAGTGACTTGCATGCCACGATACTCATCATCGTAAAGCCAGGTGCTCGAGACGATGACCATCACGTCGCCGCTCGAATAGAGGATGGGTCGGCTGCGTGTGGCGGTGATGTGGGTCGTTGTCAACTCAAGCGCTGTATCTGCCAAGTCAAGTGTCCAAATCGAGGTCAATCCAAAGCCACGCTCTGAACCGTCTGCGATGGTGAAGTCGTCGGTGCAACCTCTGTCTGCTGCTCCCATCGAGAAGATGGAGCCGTCGCCAAGTCTCGCATGCACCCTCGGCAGTAAATATTCGAGAGTGTGATTCATTATGGTCGCCTTGTTCATTTCGATGATCAAATCGAGATGTTCTTGATACTCAAGAGATGTTTCGACTTGGAATGGGTGCCAAATCACGCCATCAGCCGCTGACCACGAGTGGGTCACCATTCTGATGCTCTCATCGATTCCCCTGCCGTTCAGGTAGCTTCCCTCGATGTACAGCTCGCGCAGCACGACCGGGTCCTGTGAGTCCTCAACGTCGAGAACCGTCATCTTGGTCAGTTCGAAGTTTCCCCAGCGAGAGGTTATTGCGGCCTCCCACAATGGGTCTGCGGTAGGTATCCATCCTGTGTATACTCTCGAAAACACCACCAAGCGGTCCCCTGAGAGCAACATCACCTCTGGAGAGCCTTCAATCTCGGTCAGCGATGCTGGAGAGAGTCCTCCAGGACCGTTAACATCGAAGATAAGCAGTTTTCCGTGTGAGATGAGGTAGACATGCTCGCCGTCTGTCTTCATCATGTCCGGCTCTTGGATTCCCTCCTCCTGGTTGTTGGTGCCGGAGAAGTCCTCGCCCTCGACGGGTGAAGATGAGCTGTCGGAGTCTGCACCGCCACCGCCGTCTGAGGGGTCTAGTGGTGTTTGTCCTTGGTCTTGGGATTCGCCGCCTCCAGAAGTTCCTCCTGAACCCTGACCCTGGCCTTGTCCCTGACCTTGGCCTTGCTGACCCTGCTGGCCTTGCTGGCCTTGCCAGTAGCCATTTCTGAGGCTCTCGTAGTATTCGACCATCGCATCGATCATCTGCTCCTTGATGGACAATTCCAACTCGACGCATGGTTCCTGAAGAGGCGATATGTCAGCCGGATGGCTGAATCCCGCAATCGTCGGGTCATCTCCATCGATAATACCGTCGGCGTCGCTGTCCGAGTCACGCAGGTCCGTTCCGATGTCGCACTCCTGACCGTCGGTTAGACCGTCAGCGTCAACGTCGAGGTTTTCGTCATTAGGAAAAATGGGGTCTATCCCATTGTCCACTTCACAACCGTCTGAAAGACCATCTCGGTCAGTATCGCTGCTGAGTGGATTTGTACCCAACTGATGCTCTTCTTCGTTCGTTAGTCCGTCGCCGTCCCAGTCCTCGCCAGCATCGGAGAGGGCCAATGGGTCCTCGCCTCCGTCTGCCATCGCCACCGGCGAAAGCATCAGTGCCAACACGACCAGAGTCGCGACTTGCTTCGTTCTGTTTCTGTTTTTGTTTCTGTTTGTTCCTTCTTGTTTCATTTCGTTCAATCTCAGTTTTTTAGAGAACCCGCTGTTCCCTCTCTCCGATAGAGCCCCAGCTCAACTGAGTCTCAGTTCGGGAGGTTGCCTTCCATCTCCACCGTGGGTGGAGGAAGGCCAGCGGTTGCACTCAAATCGACATCAAGTCACACAGGCTACGGTTCCGCTCAACTCCACGCATGGGTGTTGGGCGGCCCCCCGGGGGCTGATGCCCCCGAGGGTGCCTGGCGCCACTCCGCCGAAGCGGGTGGGGTCTTGTTTAGGTGATGTTTTACAATACCAATTGACTAGACTCAGATTCCGTTTTCGAGGTCATCTAGGATGCCATCGTTGTCGTCATCGTCGTCCTCGTGGTCATCTAGGCCATCGTTGTCGTGGTCGAACTGACCGGTTAGGTCGTTGCCGTCGTTAGCCTCGTACCAGTCAGACAGGCCGTCGTTGTCGTCGTCCGTGTCTGTCTTGTCTTCAAGACCGTCGTTGTCGTGGTCGTATCTGTAAGAGCCGGTTGCACCGTCGAACTCGTCCACATCTAGGATGTCGTCGTTGTCGTCATCGGGATCGACTCCGTCATTCAGACCGTCGTTGTCGTGGTCGCGCATTGCGCTGCTGCCGTTCTCGTACACATCGTTGTGGTTGTCGATGCCGTCGTTGTCAATGTCCATGTCAACATTATCCGGGATGCCGTCGTTGTCGTGGTCGTAGATGTTGGTGTTCGGGTCGCCGTCGTTGACTTCCTCTTGGTCGTCAATTCCGTCGCCGTCGTCATCGTTGTCCTCGGCGTCGTCAATCCCGTCATTGTCGTGGTCCTCAGGTGAGGCGTCCACATCGTCGGGGATTCCGTCGTTGTCATCGTCGGTGTCGATGTCGTCGGGGATTCCGTCGCCATCGTTGTCGTTGTCACCATTTTGCTCCTGGTTGTCGAGCTGCTGACCCTGCTGCTGGTCGGACTGTTCGCCCTGCTGGCCTTGCTGGCCGTTCTGGGTTTGACCTTGCTGCTGCTGGTCTTGGCCGTTCTGGTTCTCGCCATTCTGGTCTTGCTGTTCTTGCTGACCTTGCTGACCGCCCTGTTCGCCACCTTGCTGCTGCTGTCCCTGTCCGTTGTCCTGCTGCTGACCTTGCTGGCCTTGCTGACCTTGCTGGCCTTGCTGACCTTGCTGGCCTTGCTGACCTTGCTGGCCTTGCTGACCTTCCTGGCCGGACTGCTGGCCTTGCTGGCCCTGCTGTCCTTGCTGACCTTGCTGGCCTTGCTGACCTTGCTGGCCTTGCTGACCTTGCTGGCCCTGCTGACCTTGCTGGCCCTGACCTTGGCCTTGACCTTGGCCTTGACCTTGGCCCTGACCTTGTCCTTGGCCCTGACCTTGGCCTTGACCTTGGCCTTGACCTTGGCCTTGACCTTGGCCTTGACCTTGGCCTTGACCTTGGCCCTGACCTTGTCCTTGACCTTGGTCTTCGGACTCGCCGCCACCACTGGTGCCGCCGTCGCCCGAGCCTGTCTCAGCATCTTGGTAGTCCGGGTCGTAGGCGTCGGGGATACCGTCGCCGTCCGAGTCCGAATACTCACCATCGTTAGGGTCGTTCGGGAACGGGTCTGTCGAGTCAGGCCTACCGTCGCCGTCCGTGTCCGCGCTGTTAGGGTTGGTACCCTTTGCGTACTCTTGGGCGTTCGTTAGACCGTCACCGTCAGGGTCGGCGTTGGCGTCACCGGCGGAGTTTGGGTTGAGGCCGTGGGCCACCTCCCATCCGTCAGGTAGACCATCGCCGTCTGTGTCGGCTTTCGTCATGTCCGTTCCGTGCGTCTGCTCTTCTGCGTTAGTCAATCCATCGCCATCCCAGTCGGCCCCTCCGTCGGAGGGGTCTAGGGGGTCGGTTCCGTCACCTGATGCAGCTGCTGCTGACATCAGAATCATCAATAGTGCGACTAACACACTCAGGTTCTTTCGATTCATTTTTTTCATTTCTCCTTTATTTCACATTGTTTCAGAGAACCCGCCGTTCTCTCTTGCCAGGCGCTTGCCCGCGGTTGCGGGCGCAGAACACTGGGAGGTGCGGGGGTGTGAGGGGGATACAAAGCCGAGGCTCGAGGCATTCGCTCGGTCGGCTGGGGTGAATGGGAACACATCCATCAAATCGATGGACTGCGAGGCTATCTGCCTCCTCTCTGACCCACTCTTGCGACTCTGTTCGTCTACCCTCTTTATCACGCCGTCTCACTGTTTTCTTTCAGGGAACCCCATGTTCCCTCTAACTTGCCGGTTTGTTTGATACTATTTCAACGATTTGAACCGAAGCATCAGTCCAAAAGTCGTTTTTCAAGGCGATAGGCGGCGAAGATGTGCCTGAAATTTGGCACCATTGAGGAGATGGATGACCGGAATTCCGATCGTACTCATGATGAGAACGGCGAGCGCAGCATTTCCCCACAGTGGGGTTCCGACGAAGAAGAGAGCCCACAACATCCAACCGATGAGGAGCCAGAACCAGGGTGCGTAGCGGCGAGCGATGACGGTGTAGCGAGATATGACCGTCGCGTCATCATAGAAGGTTGGAGTCTCATCAGCAGAAACATAGCCCTGCTCAACACCACAACGGTTGCAGACTAGGTAGCGGGGGCCATTTCCCGAGATGAACTGGTCTTGTGGGTAGACGCCTCGGCAGATGCGGCAGGTAGCCATCTGATTCCCTCACACCTTTCGACCTTGGGTGGGCACTTCAACGCTTTCCCCGACCGTCCAGATTGTAGGCGCGAGGAAGTTTTCGAGGATTCTCCAACCCTCCTGACTGCCACACGACTCAGGGTGGAACTGGACCCCCCACACCGGTAGGTTCGGGCTTCCCAAGGCCATCGGGATTTTGCCAGTGGCGGCATCGGTAGCCAACACCTGCAGGTCGTCGTTGGTCTGGTGCAACGCCAATGAGTGGTAGCGCATCACGCGCCCCTGTTCTCCGAGTCCTGCGAACAGCTCGTCTTGGCTGAAGGATACGAGGTCATGGACTCCGTGGACCGCGCCTGAGGGGGTCGGCGAGAGGGGCCATCCTACAGCGACACCGAGGGCTTGATGGCCGAGGCAGAGTCCGAGGAGGGGGATTGGAGTGCCGCTCTGGGAATACGCTTGGTCGGTCAGTTCGCCGTTGACTGCGAGTCCTGCGAAGGCGAGGGTGAGTGGTGTATCGCTGGGCCTGCCGGGGCCGGGGCCGAGGATGATGTGGGTCGGTTTGACAGCCTGCAGGACTGATTGAGGATTGGGGGGCACTGAGAGGCCACGACCTTCGACGACGATGCATTCGACACCGAGTTGGCTACAGCAGTGGACGATGTTCCACGAAAAGGAGTCGAGATTGTCGATGAAGAGGAGGCGACGTGTGCCGGGAGCTGGTGGAGCGAAAGGGGGTTGCTCGGGGCGCCAGCGGCGGGGTTCGGCTGGAGCGATGCAGGCTGGTGGTTGTGAGTCGAGGGAACTCAGTAGCGCAGCGACTTCCTCGTTGAGAGCGGGGATTGGGTGGATTTCCATCTCACCCATCGGCACCTCGGTGGCAGCACTGCCCCACGCCGCATTGAGCAGCGCCTGCGCCTTCCACTTCGCCTCCTCTACCTCTTGTTCTGGGTCAGATTCGATTACTAGTCCGCCTCCTGCCTGAACCTTCGCCTGCCAGCCCCCGTCAGACTGCCTCTCCGCCTCAAGAGTTCGAATCAACAAATTCCAGCAGGCCGAGCCGGTACGTGGGTCATGGTGACCAAGCGAGCCGGTCCAGGCGCCTCTCGGAGCCCCCTCCAACTCATCGATGGCAGCGATGACGGCTGTCTTCGGACAGCCGGTGATGCTGCCGCCGGGGAAGAGCGCCTGCAGCGCATCCCAGCCATCCAAATCCTCACGAAGCAGACCTCGGATGTCGCTCACCATGTGGTGAACTGTTGGGTGGCTCTCAATTCGCCAACCGTGCCACCGAACGCTCCCGACTCGGGAAACCCTGCCGATGTCGTTGCGCTCGAGGTCGACCAGCATCATATGTTCGGAAACCTCCTTCCGAGTGGCCGCCAACTCCCGCATGGACGCCTCGTCCTCGTCACGGGTCCTCGCACGGGGGCGAGTTCCCTTGATGGGACGTGTAGAGAGTTCGTCACCGTCGATCGAAAGCATGAGTTCGGGACTCGCTGAAGCGATGGCGAAATCGAAATCCGGCACATGCAACCACCCCGAGTAGGGTGCCGGATTTGCCTCGGCAAGCCGCCTGAAAACAGGCCATGGATGGTCGATTCGGCCCTGCCAGATACGGCCGAAGTTGAGTTGGTAGAATTGACCCTGTTCAATGGCGGCTTGAACTTCCTCGACGAAATCTATGTGCTCCTCATCACTGATGGTGGAGGAGGGACTGTCCTGTCCTCTTGGTAGGCTGGCTTGAGTTGGCTGCGAATGTCCGGGGCGGCCTGCTTGGTCGGGGCCGTGTTGCTGTTTGAGGGTGGGCGAATGTCGAGCAGCAAGCCAGAGGTCGACCAGTCCTTTGCAGCCGTTCGACCAGTCATCCTCAGTTGTCGTCAGCAGCGAAAGCGTTCCTTGACTGCGGTTGTGGAGCAGCCAGCGGTCGCAGCGGAAGAGCACCCCCAAGAGCGCTCCCGGTTGGGGGAGGTTTCGGAGTTTCACCGGTTCTGTCCATTGAACCAAATCATAGCTGAGCAGACCGGCTAGTCCACCCGCTGAGATTCCACTCACCTGCTCGCCGACATCCGGGAGAAGCGGATTCATCGAGCGGAGCGCTGTCGCAAGGTCGGGTTGCCTGATGTCGAGCCGCTTCTGCCAGCCCCCCTGCCAAGACTCAACCCGCCAATTGCAACTTGTTGAGGGTGGGCTGAGGTCTATTTCCCCCTCTAGGGCTGAGCCCTCTTCTGTCGATTCAGGTTGCAGAGCGCGGCTCGGTTGGGTCGATGTGATGCGCAGTGTGGGAGGGCCGGCTAGGAGGGTTACATCGGAATCCTCACCATCAGGGCCGCCTGAAAGCAGGATCAGTTCGTCAGGGCCACCATGTCTCTCGGCATCGTCGCCGAGGAGCCCCTCTTGACGAAGCGCTTCAGCGAGGTCGAGAAGGGCGAGACCATCATCAGACATGGGCCATGTGGCTCGAAGGGTCAGGCGTCCACCTCCAGAAGGTCGTGCCAAGATGTCTCAAACGCCTCATCGACCAGTGCTGAGCAAAGGGCGGAAAAATCGCTGTCGTCGCTACCCACTTGCTGCCCATCCAAAGTTGCGATCCTGATGGCTCCCACTCCGCTTCCGACCGCGACGAGTGTACGCGCCCGCGAGAGGAGGTTGGTGGTCAAGCGGCCTGCGATGAGTGGGATTCCCGCCATCGCCAGACCTGGTCTGAGTGCCTCCAGAGTGACCGAGTCGAGTGAGCCTTGTGTTGGGTCAGGATACCACGCGGTACCATCATCGTCCAGAAGAATGGGGGTGGACCGGCAACAGTCGACTATCGTCTCGTCATGCACCAAGAGGGCTACATCTGCGCCCCTCTGACCGGCTATTGACGCTGCGTCACTGTAAGGCTGCCAGTCGCCATGCTTCGTACCGGTCACACCCTCAACCCATCTGGGTGCTGTAACCGCGGTGGATGAAAGAGGATCTGGATATGCGTCGGCCCAACTGACCTTCGCCTTGAACGAGCCATCTGGGAGTAGGCGCAGGCGCATCAATCCGACCGAGTCATCGACTGGAGCCGCCTCTGCATCCACAAGAGCGTCACGCATCGAGTTCGCTGCTGCAATATCTCCATCGTCAGGCCAGACGATACCGAGTCGCTCCGCGTGTCCTCTGAGGCGAGCCATGTGCAGGGCGAGTAGGGCGACCCTGCTGGCGCCGTCCCAACGCAAGGTTGTCCATGTCGAGGAGCGGGGGTCGACATCGTCAGCAGTCGCCATTGGTACTCACGCGCGTGCTGCTGAACAGCACCACAGCCATCAATGCTCACACGCGTGCGATGCGTGCTCAGAGGAGGTCGTCAATTAGTGAGTCGAGATCGTCGTCACCGGTCAAATCTCGCTCTTCTTTCGTATCATCGAAGAGGTCGGCCGCCAACTCCTCCAACCTTGCACTGGCTGCCGTGGGTGCCGTAGAGGTGGAGCTGCTGGTGCTCTCGGCCGTATCACTCGGCTCTGGAGCGGTCTGTGGGCTCAGTCCGCCGGGCCTTTGAGGGGCGGTCGCCTGTTCCTTCTGAATCTCTGCGGCGGCGGGCATCAATGTGCCAGCGAGGTCGGCATCGGCGCCGAGTCCTGGCTCCTCCCAGTCATCCTGCGGCAATCCCCAAGCGGCAGTCGCAAGTTGCCACGCCTCGTCCTTCCGAGAGTTTCGGCGGGCGCGGAAAGCCAACATCATAACTGTCAGAATCGCGAGTGAGAGCAGGATTGTGAGAATGGTGTTCAAGTCTATCAACTCGAGGATTCCTGAGCGAGATTCGCCTTCATCGCCTCCGCCATCTCCGGTTGTAAGTGCGGTGTAGGGTTTGACCTCCTTCGCTTGCAGCGAATGCTTCCAAACCGAGCCGTCAAACGCCGAGACGGCGATGAACCAGTATGATGCGTTGTCGTATGTGGTATTCTCGTCGACCATCTCTAGCGACCAGAAGCTGCCGACGATGCCGCCCTTGGCCAGGTTCGCCTCGTCACTGTTCTCAAAGCGCTGCTGGCTGACATAGATTCTGTAGTTGCGTATATCGGTGCGGGTGAGTACCTCCCACTCGACCTCTATCGCGGTACCCTCGTCATTCCACCCTGCCGTGAAATCGACATATGGTAGGTGACCGCCGGGGTCCTCCCCCGAATTGTCATACGCCTTTCCTGCGCCGACATTCAACTGGTCACGGTGGGCGTTTCCAGACGAATCCACTGCTACCACCGCGACATGAACCGGGATTCCCGCCATCACCGGTTCACCACCGCTGATGCTCTCGAGTGTCAACCGTTGTACCTCATCCCTGTCGACTATCATCACCGGCTCACGGTGTCCGACGCTGGTGAATGAGACCACATCGGCATAGATCTCGTAGAATGCGATGTCGCTCGCGTCACTCGGCAAGAACTCGACATAGACCGCACTTCCGTTGTCACCGGGCACATCACTGACGAAGGGCATCTCAAGTCGGTCGGGTGCAAGAATGTCGTCGCGGTTGTCAATCGGTGTCACGACGACCGTGGGAAGTCGAGTTAGGAAGGCGAAGGTCTTCAAATCATGAATTGTGACGGTGACGGAGAGTGGAGTGTTCGGCCGGATTGGGGAGGGATTCGAAGTCTCGACAGAATCGCCGTCATACAGCGCGGTGCCAAGAGTGACCTCAATCTTCTCCGAATCGGAATCCAGTGGATACTGCAACTCTATTCTGGTCAGACCGCACGAGTCCAAATCATCCAGACAGCGAGCCCACGCTGCGGCGAGGTCGTCGACCGGCTGATTGCTCGCCCAGACGACATAGAACGAGAAGTCGTCAACAGTGCTCGGCGACCAAGAGACATCTATCGCCTCACCCATGTCATCCGCATGGTCCCACGCAGAAAGGTTCTCGACACGAGGTGGTGGGTCTGAGCCGCGCAGGTTGCGCTCCGGCATCGCCTCGACAGAGGTCACATTGCCGAGGTCGCAGTTGCCCCAGAAGTCGCAAGCGACGACGGTCACCCAGTAGAGGGCGTTGTCCTCAAGTGAATGTCCACCCCAGTCCGTGATAATCGTTGAGTTGGTCGTGCAATCCGGAACAATGGTCGCGTTGAGGAAGTCTGAGGCGTCTGTTGGTGGCGCCTCGTCAGCCATCCTCGGACGTACCAGAACCGTATGCCAGCCGCAGTCATCCTCACCGTTCGGAGTCCATGACACTGTGATTCTGCCGCCTTCATCCTCTGGTGTATCCCACGCAGCGATGTCCTCGATGGGCGCAGGAGCGATTCCGTCGTCGACTCCACCGGTCGGAACAACCGGTCCGATGATGGTCGCGTTGGCCGGGTCGTGCTGTCCACTCAAGTCAACGCAGGTGAGGGCGACCCAGTAGACTCGCCCTCGCTCCAAGGTGAGAACCGTGCTGTTGGCCAGCGGATGAATGTCTGGAATCTGCTGATTCAGACCTATGGCGTCTGTAATCTCCTGACTGACTGCCCAAACTCTGGTACCTGCGTGGTCAATCGCCGTACATTTTCTCCACTCAACATAGAGATCACCATCCTCACCGCCCTCTGACGGCCCGGCTGTAGCCCACTCTGGTGGGGAAGGAACCTCGTCGCTCGCCGATGCCGGTCCCATGATGGGGGAGGGCTCGCCGAGCGCGCCGTCATCGTACTCGATGACCGCTATGGCATACAGGTCCACACCGTCCTGAATCAATTGTCCGTTCACCGTGTTGATTTCCGTCAAGGTCACAGACCAGACGGGGATTCGCACATCATAGGGTCGCAATTCCAATTCAGCGGAGGTTGGAGGAGTGCTCCAGTTACCCTCATTGAGGTAGATTCGGTAGGCAGCCCAGCCTGCGTCGGAGCTCGGAGTCCACTCTGCGATGACAACACTGCCGCCATCATCAGGACGGTCATAGAAGTCGAGCAGTTCGATGGGAGATTCAGAACGAATCCAATCGTAGGTGATTCTCACTTCGAGGGAGCCGTTCAGTGGACTCAGCAACTGGATATGCAAATCCCTACCATCGGGAGTCAATGTGCCCCGGCGAGCGGCGAGTTCGAAGGCGATTGCCAGATTTGAATTGAGGGCTGTCAAGTTCCAAGTTCCGCTGTAGTTGAGATTGTGTGAATCTACCCAGACTGCGGCTCCATTAACAGGGCTGGAGAGCGTTAGTGGAATTTGGTGGGTGGGGATTCCGCCCGGCGCCGCGCTATTCGAGATCGAGGGCGTCCAAATGCTGCTGGCTGGGTCGATGAGTGTGGTTCTCTGACCAGGTCGAGTGCTGTTGGTGATGTCCCACGGGTTTCCCGAGAAGGTGACGGTTAGCGGATCGGCGCGGCGCATCGATTCCCGCTCGATGGCGAGATGACTCGGAGCGTGGCCGAAGCCATACAGTCCATCCCCACCAGTGCTCACCCAAATCCCCGTAGTCGAGATTGAGGCACCTGTCAAATGCAGTATGTTCTCTTGTCGCATTACCGCGTGGTGGGGGCCGGTGACATCGATGAAGTCGAGACCACCCTGGTTGATGGCGAGCAGAGTTGTTCCGTCACTCACCAACTTTCTGATGGGCCACGCCTGGAAGGACCATGAGGGGCTCCCCGACTCCATCTGGGTGCTTGAGGCATTCCAATGGACTAGGGGGTCCTTGTCGGTCGCGATGTGAACGCCCCACCAATCAGAGGCGACCGCTCGCACATCGTTGGAGGGAAGCATGTCGACCTGATACTGTTGGGTCGGCTGCATCGTGGCGAGGGAGAAAGCGGTGGCACCCGGACGGGTTTGGCCCTGTCCGTTATGTGAGAGGAAGAGTGTCCGAGGGTGGCTCACCACACTCCCGCCAACGGTGACGGTGGTCTGGGGAGCGTAGGCGATGCCTGAGACATAACTGCCCAACAGGCCGCTGCTCCGGTCGTAGGTGGCCGTGACTGAATTGCTGGCCACATTCCACCGAGTCAGTCCAGAGGGAGTGCCCAACATCAATTCTCCATTCTCAACCCAAATGTGCTCGACAAAGCCGTGGAGAAGGCCGTTCTGGGTGGTGACTGAATCATCCCACGCCTGAGAACTGAGATTCCAAACCCCGATGCCGCCGTAGGTGGCTATCCAGATTCTGTTGTCATAGAGAGCGAAGTCGCGCACGATGTTACTCGGCAACCCAGCGAGTAACGCGCCGTCAGTCCAACTCTGGGTCGTAGTGTTGTAGACCTGTACTCCGGCCGCAGTAGACCCAGTTCCCATCAGACCGATGACAAGATCACTGCCATGTTGGCTTATGCCGTGCATATTGAAGTGGAGTGGCGCGGGAGTGGTACTCACTTGGCCAGTCACTGTGTCAATCTTCCAGAGGCCACCGCCAGCGGTGGTTACCCAAAGATCGTTGTTAACAGGCAACATCTCGTTGATGATGTCCCAAACAAACGGATAGGCCTCGATCCAATGGATGCTCCCGTTTGAGAGTAGTTCGCCGTGGAGGATGGATGAGCCGAAGTATTGGTTGGCGTCATCGGCTGAGGTGATGTAAACCTCATTGCCTTGGAAGGTGATGTCCAGCATCCGACCGCTTGAGAGACCGGCTAGGACATCGAGACCCTTGTGTAGGCCGGTCGAGTTGATGACATCAACTCGATTGTAACCAGAATCGCCACCCGGTCTACCGATGAGCCATTCTGTCGAGGTTCCTCCATTGGGAATGATTTCCATGCTTGAGGCCTGAGTGCCGACATCAAGTTTCACTCCAGTCCCGAGTTGGCCGCCATTAGCTGCAATTCGTGAGATTCCACCGGTTCCGCCATCATCGTCCGTGTGAGAGGCCATCAACACGCCATCATACCAGCGCAATCCGTCTGGGAAAATCTGGTCGGGCATGATTCCATTTGCAGTCGCCGAGATGGTGGAAAGGAACATCCCCGCACCGTAGGCGTAGCGTGAGATTCCTATGTCGTTCTCCTCGAATCCAATGTAGACGATGTCCGCAACCTCATCACAGGCTAGTGCGACCGCGTCATCGTCAGCCAGCCCGCGGTTCTGCGCGCTGCCTTGGGTCCACGCGGAGAGCCACTGGTTGTTGTTCAGATCGTACCTTGCGACTCCACCTTGAGTTCCGAATCCCTGATATCGTGACATGGCGACATGAAGGATGTCGTTGCACGCCTCCATCGAAAAGCCGAATCCTTGTGGGATGCTTCCACTGCCTGCCTGCCAACTCGTCCACTGTCCGGTGGTGCCATTCATCACGAAGATGCGGCTGTTGCGCTGCCATCCGCTGTCGGCCATCGTCGTGTACCAAAGGTCGTCGCCGACGATTTCGATATCGAAGATGGTATCCTCAGAATTGGAGGGGAGGCCACTTCCCGGCGTCCAAGTGGAGAGGAAGGTGTCGTTGTACATGTCGTAGCGAACTATCCCCTCCATGGTGGCGAAGTGAATCACACCCTGCCACAAATCGATTGAGCGAATCGGGCCGGTCATGATGTTGTCATCCCACTCGTTGAGCAAATTGCCGTAGTAGTCGTACTGGCGATGCACCTTCTCGCCGTATGATGCGAAGAGGTGGCAGGCGCTGACATTGAGTGGCTCGCACTCACCAGCGAAGACTGAGTTGACTCGGAGAATTGTTCCAGTCGCCTCGAGGTTGCTGGCCCAAGTTCCGTTCGCATGATCCCAACGGGCAATACTGCCTGCGTCCAGACCGAACCAGCCCGAGGGGGTCACACCGATCCAAAGCATCCCATCGGGCCCTTCACCGATGCCGTAAACCAACCCATTCTGGTTGATACGGCTACCCGCGTCGAGGCTACCCAAAGAGGTCATATTGTCGATGTTATAACGATAGACATTGTCGTTCGATGAGGTTCCATCCCTCACTTCGGAGTAGTAGAGCACATTCCCGATTATCACCAATTCGCCGGGGTCGTCCTGCCCTCCACTCTGGGAGAAACTCGCTATCATCGTCTGGTTGTTCAAGTCAATGAGACGGACTCCAAAATCACCACCAATCCAAATTCGATGTTGCTGGCGGTCGGGAATCAAGGTGGTGACATCGTTGGACGGCACCAAACTGCTCGCTGAAGAGGAATCCCAAGTGGTTAGCCACTCGTCGTTGATTCGGTCGTAGCGAGCGACTCCTTCGCCGTTCAGGCCGACATAGATGACATCGTTCCACTCGTAGGTTGGCCCGTTCCAAGTCTGCTCGCCGGCCTCCCACACCTGAATGACCGTGTCGTTAGCGACATCGATGACACCAGCACCATAGTTGGTGCCCACATACAAGTAGCCGGGAGTGAGCATCTCAACTGAATAGACCCATGAGGAGGGAAGTCCGGTCGGGTTGGAGTAGTAGTTCCAGCAGTCCACGCGCGCGAGCGAGGAGAGAGAGTATTGGCAGGCGCCTGCGTTGGTGCCTGCGTAGAGGTGGGTGGAATCTGAAGTGAGGGAGTAGAAATCCTGGGGATTGAAACCGCCCTGGGCGTTGATGTGGCTCCACTGGCTACCATCGTAGCGGTCCGCGCCGTCCGCTGTACCGACCCAAATATCATTTTGAGAGTCGATGTGAAGCGAATAAACTTCATTTGAGGAGATGCCGTTTCCGTTGCGCGCAACCTGCCAGGTGTCAATGACATCCCCGGTTGTTCTGTCAAAGACGAGAACTCCGTAGCCATACATCCCGAGGTACATCATGCTGCCATCAGTCTCCACCGGCATGTAGGCGACGTCATCCATTCCCGTGGAGCGCCACGATGAGAGCAGCGTGTCGTTGCCGATGTCGATGCGGAGAACCCCGAAGTTGGAGGCGATGTAAGCTATTCCCGAACGAGCAGCAACTCCGCGGATGTTGTTGGAGAAGGCATCTGACCTGCCGGATGACCAAGAGGATGAGACTTGGCTGGCAGAGACATTGATGAAGCTGACACCGGCTTCTGAGTGGCCTACCACCATGACATCGTTGGTGCTGTCATAGGCTAGAGAATCAGCGTCGTTTGAATTGAGGCTCTGGGCTGTGGTCCAGTGGTTGAGTTGGCTGCCATTCTGGGCGAACTCGAATACCCCCTCATCCGAGGTCGCGATGAAGATAGTGTGCCCATCAGTACTCAACGCCTGATTGGTTGAACCGGTGAATACCGGCTCGACCCAGCGGTTGATGTTGCGGTCGAAGCGATCGACCGACTCATCTCCAGCAACCCACACGACCCCATTCAATTCGAGAGTATCGTACATGGTGGCGCTGTTTGGACCGCTCGCCAACTGCATCGTGCTCTGATGCTGAGGAGGGGTGCCGGGTACGATTGTTGCAAAGGAGCCGCTACCATCGCTGACGAGAACCCAATCCACGGCAGGTGCGCGTGAACCGCTCGAAGGCCATGAGATGAGGTCTAGGCCATCCCTGACAAGTCCGAGAGATTCGAGAGTCTTGCTACTCGCAAAGGCCCCCATGGTGGTGTTGTAATGGTGTAATGTGTCGCCAGCAAGGATGTTGAGCCACTCAGCTCCCATCTCCATTCCGTGTATCTCGTTCGAGGCGAGCCAGTTGGCATCAGTCCATGTTGCGAGCCAAGATGACGTAGCCACATTGTAGCGAACGATTCCAGCATCCGCCATCGCAATCATGAGTACGCCGTTCACCACTTCAAGTTGGACGACATCATCGCTGGGTAGCGAGTTCTGAGTATCCCACGGGGTGAGCCAACTCGAGCTCATCAAGTCGTAGCGCATCACACCGCCACCGTCGGTGGCGACATAGATCACCCCACCAACTTCGAGCAGGTCAGTGACCGCGTCATTACCTGCGGATGGGTTTCGCGTAATGCCAATTCCATCGGAAAACAAATCTGCCTCCTCGGTGGCTCCCCAAACCATACCCATTGAGTCGGTCATCATCGAGGTGACAATCTGTGGAACACCTGATGACTGACCACCGCTGCTCGGCACATTTGCCTCTATGGAAAAGGGGCCAGTCAACTCGCTAGAATCTGTCAGCGACCAAGCACGGAAACGGGTCGAGTTGTCATCGACGGACACCAACACCATG
>CAUZJP010000001.1:0-30781 GCA_963580235.1 Candidatus Thalassarchaeaceae archaeon | reverse complement strand
CTTCGCTGATGGAGAGGTGCTGTCTCATAGCCCAGAGGAGTTGGTCTTCGCTAGGAGTGATGATCCCGTCACTCAACATTAGCTCAACAGCCGCCTGATAGTCTGATTCAATGCTCATTGCAGCCGCATCCAAAGTGACTCCATCTTTCTCAGCAACTAAATCCCTGTCACCAGGGTCATCTACGAAGAGAACCAAAGCCTTGGGGTCTAGAGAGGAGTCCCTAAGTTCAAAAATGACTGTGTTCCCTTCAGAGTAAGCGTGAACTAACTCGCTCTCTCTGTTGATGATGGTCGCTATGTTCCGAGCAGTCTCGTCTCCATTTCGGCCTCGCCGCCAACCTCTTCCATCACCAGAATCATAGCCATAGAATTCTGTTCCGAGACCAGGATATTCCACCCGAACCTCCTCCCCACCGTCGAAATCATTGTTCAAGATGGTCAATTTACCAACATCAGTATCGATAATGTTGTCCTCTTCATCGAAGTTGATTATGAGAGGTTTACGCTCCTCATCGGCAGCATTGTAGTGACCGTGCATCCCGTCAACCCACTTGTCCTGTAGCCTTCCAAGGCTAGATTCCTGTTCCTCGGTTAGATGTTGTTCAATACCCAAAACCCTGGTTATACCGGTTCCACTCTCAAGTTCAGATCGAAACTTATCGACCATCTGGGAATCCTTCTCAATACTCTCGAAATTTCGCTCCCTCTTCTTGGTTGAAAAATTTGGGTCCCTCCACTCGTAGTTACAGCGGACGCATGAAAAATAGCCATCCATGGATGATGGGCCGGCATCGCCACCGCAGCGGGCGCAGTCACCCTCGTCACTCACAGAGAGGTTGTCCTTTGCTTCTCTGCCGCCTTTGCTCCCGACGAACGGGCGCTTTCTGAATGCCATCGGGTAGATGGCCACAGCCGACCCAAATAGGAGTTCCGCCGAATCCATGGATTATGGCTGCCATGATTCAAGGATTGTGGCGATACCCATGCCGCCCCCAATACACATCGTAGCAAGCGCGTATTGGCCCCCGACTCGCTCCAGCAGACTCGCCGCTTTCCCTGTGATTCTGGCGCCGCTCGCACCGAGCGGATGACCGATGGCTAGGGAACCTCCATCAATATTGACGCGTGGGTCATCGTCATCGATTCCGAGATCTGACAGAACCGCAATTGATTGTGCTGAAAACGCCTCATTCAATTCGATGACAGATACCTCATCAAGGCCAATACCTGCGCGTGAAAGGGCTTTCTGAGTCGCCGGCACAGGACCTATCCCCATTATTTCAGGAGGCACCCCGGCTACCGCGGTGCTGACGATGGAAGCCAGGGGTTTGATTCCCTGTTCCACCGCAAAATCCTCCGAACAGACGAGCAGAAATGATGCGCCATCAGTTAGCGGAGAAGAGGTCGCAGCGGTAACAGACCCTGCTGCATCAAAAGCAGGCTTCAACCCGGCCATCGCCTCAAGCGTAGACGTAGCCCTGATGCAGCCGTCAGAGTTTACCTCTCCATTAGGAGTGGTGATGCTGACCAACTCGTCTGCAAAGTGGGAATGAGAATCAGCCCGCACAGCCTTCTGGTGGCTGCGGAGCGCAAACTCCTCCTGACGAACTCGATCGATGGAATGGCTTACCGCCAAATTCTCAGCGGTCAATCCCATCGCAATGTAAGCTTCTGGAAGTCTAACTTCAAGTGCGGGGTGCGGGGAGCGATTGAAGCCACCCCGTTGAACCCGAGACATGGACTCTACACCGCCACAGAGAAAGCAATCTCCTGAACCCATCTTCAAGGCACCCGCAGCGCTGTGAATCACCTGCATCGAAGAACCGCAGAGACGGTTGGTGGTCATTCCAGGCACTGTGGTGGGGAGTCCGGTCATGTAGGTGAGAATCCGCCCGAGGTTGAGCCCTTGTTCACCCTCAGGATAGGCGCAGCCGAGCATCAGGTCTTCGACATTCTCTCCAGAAACCCCAGTTCGAGAGAGAGTTTCCTGGGCAACTTGAGATGCGAAGTCCTCAGGTCTGACATCCACCAAAGTACCCTTGTTGGCAGGTTGGAAAGGTGATCGGGTGTAGCCTGCAATTACGGCACGCATAGCCCTGCCACATGGCGCGCTGTCATAATCATTGACGAAAGACGGGAGGGTAATCGGCAACTGTTGACCGAGGGGTTCATGAACGGTGCGTCGGTCGCCGCCTCCGATGATAAGAGAGTGTCACCTCCACGGTCACTTCGAAGGACCACTTTGCCCCGCTTGTAACAGCGAAGGAAAGTTCGTCATGAACGATAGAGAGCGAGACCAAATCGCTCGACGGATGGCTGGAATTCTTCGCCATTTTCCCGAGAAATTCGACTTGGACATGGACATCAACGGCTGGGTCAGCATTCGTGAGTTATCGACAGCCATTGCAAGGAAGGACCGTCGCAAGCATTGGCTCCGAGACAGGCACATCGAGGCGATTGTCAACACAGACCCGAAGGGCCGGTACGAAGTTCGTGGAGGAAGTGTTCGCGCCACCTACGCCCACACAGTGGAAATAGAGTTGGATCTCCCTACCGAAAACATCCCCGAGTTGCTCTACTACCCGTGTGCGCCCGATGAGTTGGAAGTTCACCTTGAAGCAGGCATCTCTCCGGGTTCCAGAAAATGGGTCCACCTCTCCAAAACCGTCACCACCGCCGCCAATGCCGGTCATGTTCACCACCATCGCCCTGTAATCCTGGAAATCGACACCATTCAGATGCAGGCCAACGGAGACATCGTCTATCATGCTGGAACCACGGTCTATCTGACTGAAAGTGTGGAAGGCACATATTGTGCTCTTATCGAAGAGAACAATGTTGAGTACGATTTGATGCTCAAACAGTGGGCCGAAGAAGAAGAGTGACCGTTTCTATCCCGGCTTACCACGGCTTGGACTGAATATCCGAGTTCTCTGATTGAGGGCAGTACACTGCTCACTTGAAGTGGCCACAAACTGGACAGAATTCAAGTTCAGAATCCATCGGTTCATCACACTTTACGCAATAATCCCCATCGCTTCCAGAAGATTTGACACTGGCCGCTTCCTCCTCCGTGGCGAGAAGACGCACTGATGCAGCCTCTTCGAAGAGTGGTAATTCAGCTGCCTGAAGGAGGCTGACACTTGCATGGAAGGCCATCGCCTCTTGTAGTGCCGATTCCAGCTGCCAGCGTCTGTTCTCTCGCAGGGACTTGCTCTTGATTGAGTCAGCCATCACTAACTCCTCTTGGAGCCAACGGCGGAATTCCTCTAGTGATGGACCTTCGCTCACAGATGGCGCACCCATCCAACCCTCATCAACCCGGCGGACATGGCACCCGCAACCCACATCAGCCTCGGCCGCTCACGAGAGTACATGACAGAGTTGGTGGTCATCAAGTTCGGCGGCGGGTTAATCACCGACAAGGGTATATTGTGCACTGCAAAACCCGATGTCATTTCTGGACTTTGTGAGGCGGTATCGGATATAATCGACCTCGGATTCCGTGTCATAGTAGTACATGGTGCAGGCAGTTATGGCCATTTGAAGGCAAAGGCATGGTCTCTCGCCCAGGGTCGAATGAAACCTGGTTGGACACCTCAGGACACATTGGGGCTCAGTAGTCAGGACGAGGCTGTTCAATCGGTTAGAAGCGACATGGACCTCTTGAATTCGATCGTAGTCGATGGTTTGACCTCGAGTGGAATCGACACATTTTCTGTAAGACCTCGAGATTGGGCAACTGGGACAGGACCGAATTTCTCAGGTGATATCTCAATTTTTTCGCATGGTGACGGGCGCGTAGCAGTCTCGTTCGGAGATGTTGTAAATGTGGGAGGAGAATTGGATTTCGGAATCCTGAGTGGAGATGATATTGTCTATAGAGTGGCCTTAGAGTTAGATGCCGACCATGTTCTATTCGCCATGGGTGGTGCTCCCGGATTGATGTCCTCACCGCCACATGAGTCTGATTCAGAGTTAGTTAGAACATGGAGTCAAGGTGATTCATTGAACGGCCAACACGAATCAGAGATAGATGTGACAGGCGGTATTGAACTGAAGTTGAACCGTGCAGCGTCAATTGCAGAAGAGGTGGCTAATGTTTGGTTGATTGATGGCGAGCAGCCAGGACGGCTCGTCGCCGCTGTCCAAGGCTTGTCGCCAATCGGTACGAGGATCCTTGCAACCACACACTGAAAGTGTGTGCCGACCACTCGACTAAAGGCTCAAATGGGGTCGGCAGGGCGGTGAGAGTGATGGATGGAGAGGCCGGCTCAGTACTTGGCGATTCATACGATGCTGAGCAGATGTCCATGATGGATGAGATGTGCATCCTTGTTGACGAACAGGACAATGCCATCGGCTCAGCCTCAAAGGTCGATTGTCATCTGGGTTCTGGAAAATTACACCGTGCCTTCAGTCTACTGCTATTCGATTCCAAAGACCGATTGCTCATCCAGAAGCGAGCCTCCTCCAAAATCACCTTCCCCTCGGTATGGGCCAACTCCTGCTGCAGCCACCCCCTCGACATGAAAGGAGAGAACGAGGCGGAGGACGGAATGGGAGCGAAGAGAGCGGCGATTCGTAAATTGCAGCAGGAATTGGGAGTCGATCCTGAATCGGTCCCTGTTGAGAATTTCCAATTCATTAGCCGAATGCTGTACAAGGCGAGGGCTGATGAAAACTGGATTGAACATGAATTGGATCACATCCTCTTCATCCGTGCCGATGTTGAAGTAACTCCGAATCCAAACGAAATCGATGAATTTAGGTGGGTTTCCATGGATGAATTGGAAGACTTGGTATCCCGTTCCCCTGCAAATGGAGAGATTATCGCCCCATGGTTCCAGCATATCAAAGAACTGTTCCTAGACGATTGGTGGGGTAATTTAGACGACATGTCCAGTTTTCAGGATGGTAAAATTCACTCGGTGGGGGATGTCACGGTGCGAGAGGACAGTCTTCTACTCAATGCGTTGGAAAACCACCGTATAGAAGTCGAGCCGAGAATACGCGCCGCTCTTTCCAAGACTAGCCATGAGCGACTTCAGGCCGCGATGCTGCACCTCATTGATGGTGGGGGTAAGAGACTCCGTGCCATCCTACCCCGGTTGGTTGCAGAGGCGACTGGTCAAGCAGATGAGGGGCTCTATGACCTTGGAGCAGCAATCGAAATCATCCACAACTTCACTTTGGTGCATGACGACATCATGGACAACGATGAGGTGAGGAGGGGGCGCCCGGCAGTTCACATCGAATTCGACCATCCAACAGCAATCAACGCTGGTGATGCGATGCTTGCCGTATCATTCGAGGTGCTGAGTGAGTCACCCCACATCTCGGCAGAACACTTCAGGCAACTTGTGTTGATTATTGGCCAGATGGTGAGAAATGTCTCGGAAGGCCAGCAGATGGACATGGACTTTGAAAATCAGAAGTCTGTCTCAGAATCGGATTACCTGGCCATGATTTCCGGAAAAACTGCTGCAATGTTCACGACCACAGCTCGGACTGGAGCCCTCCTATCAGGTGCTTCGGATGAGACCATCGAGTGCCTTGCTGAATGGGGGGAGAATGTCGGCCTCTGCTTCCAGTTGATGGATGACTTGATTGACGCCACTGGTGACTCCGATACGCTCGGGAAGCCCGCCTGCTCTGATGTGATTGAGGGGAAGAAGACTCTGATTGCCATTCACGCCCACAGCCAAGACGAAACACTTCTACCGACCTTCCACCAGGTCTTCGGATGTGGAGACCATGCAACCTCTCGTGGCACCCTCGACTCAGTTCTCGCCGAACTTGAGGCGGTAGGCTCCATTGCGTATGCCAAGAATAGGGCGTTGGATCACCATGCAATTGCACATCGCTGTCTCGATTCACTGCCCGAGTCGAAAGCAGTTTCGGTGCTGAGAGAGCTGACCGACTGGCAACTTATCAGAATCGCCTGATTGGGTTCTCAATCGGCGTAGTAGGATTCACCGGGAATATCTGGCTTTAGGCCCTTGCGCTCTCGAATCACAGCGACCGTATCAGCGAGTAGGCTACGAGGTAACTCTTCGAAGCCGCAATTCTCGGTATTCCATACCGCGCGACCTTGGCTGGCCGCACGGATGTCATTGGAGAATCCGAAGGTTTCAGCGACTGGTACTTTTCCAATCACAGTTGTAATCTCACCATCCGATGGCATATCCTCAATCTCACCACGGCGCATTGTCAACTCACGAGTGACGCCGCCGAGCCAGTCATTCGGCACTGAGACATTCAACTTCTGAATCGGCTCCATGAGAACAGAACCAGCGCGTACCATAGCACCCTTGATTGCGTTCCGCATCGCTGGAATGGTCTGCGCAGGACCGCGGTGAATGGCGTCCTCGTGGAGCTTTGCATCCACCAGCCGGACCATGACGCCCATAATCGGCTCCTCAGCAATCGGGCCCTTCGTGCATACTTCGTTGAACGATTCGATGAGTAGTTCCTTGGTCTCATGAAGATACTGGATACCCTTTGTGTCGTTGACTAGGACATTGGTCCCGTTGATGGCGTAAATCTTGCGCATCTTGTCCTTGTCCATTCCGTACTCGCCGAACTTCCGGCCGACCTCCTTGCCATCTTTCGGTCGGATTGTGCCGCTACCGAACTCGCCTTCACGCAGTCCTTGGACGACTTCCGGGGAGAGTTGTTCCACCTCGATGTAGAATCGATTGTGTCGGTTGGGTGACTTGCCCTCGAACGAGGAGCCTCGATTGGTTCCAGAGACGGTTTCCCGGTAGACGACGATTGGCTCGGAGACGGAGACCTTGATCCCCTGCTCCTCCTCAATTCGGTAGACTGTGATCTCCAAGTGGAGTTCGCCCATTCCGGCGAGAAGTGCCTCCCCGGTCTCGGCATTAGTCCGAACCTCGAGCGAGGCGTCGGCCTTCGCAAGGGATCGCAGTGCATCGATGAACTTGGGAAGGTCTTTCATTGACTTGGGTTCGACTGCTACTGTCACGACAGGTTCAGAGTAGTGGCGAATGGCTTCGAATGGAACCATGTCACTCTCTCGACCGATTGTCACTCCAGCAGCGGCTGAGCGGATTCCGGTGATCGCTGCAATGTTCCCAGCTACAATCATCGGAACCGCGATTCTATCAGCGCCGACCATCATGCTGACCTGTTGAACGCGCTCGGCCTTTGCACCGCCAATCGCCCAAACGCTCTCTCCGTGGTTAACCGTACCAGAGTATAGGCGGCCGACTGCTACTTCACCAGCGTGGGGATCCATCCAAATCTTGGTAATCATCAGAGCAAGCGGCCCTTCAGGATCGCAAGTCATCATCGCCTTGCCCAATTCTGATTCTAAATCACCAGTCCAAATGTTGGGAATTCGGTATTCTTGGGCCTCGACTGGGCCGGGTAGTTGTGATACCGCCATATCTAGAAGCACCTCGTGAACAGGCGCTTTCTCAGCCAACTCCTCTTGATTTTCGTCGTTACAATAATCAAAGATGTCCTTGAATGAAATGCCGGACTTCTGCATGTATGGAACTGTAATCCCCCAGTTGTGGTATGCTGAACCAAAGGCGACCGTGCCGTCAGCAACGCTGACCAGCCAGTCCTTCTTGTGCTCCTCGGGCGCGAATTGGCGAATCAGTTTGTTGACCTTCTGAATCTGGCCCATGAATCGCTCCTGCATATCCTCTGGCGTTACCTGAAGTTCGTTGATGAGGCGGTCCACCTTGTTGATGAACAACACTGGCTTCACCTTCTCCTTGAGTGCCTGGCGGACCACCGTCTCGGTCTGAGGCATGGCACCCTCAACCGCACAGGTGAGGATGAAGCAGCCGTCGACCGCTCGCATGGCACGGGTAACGTCACCACCAAAGTCGACGTGGCCGGGTGTGTCTATCAGATTGATTAGGTAATCAGTACCCTCGATGTTGTGCACCATCGATGCTGATGCAGCGTTGATTGTAATTCCACGTGCGGCTTCCTGCTCGTCGAAATCGAGAACTCGGGCCTTGCCTGCCAATTCCTCACTCATCATCCCGGCGCCAGCGATCAAATTGTCAGAGAGAGTGGTCTTTCCGTGGTCGATGTGAGCAGCGATGCAGAGGTTTCGAATCTGCGATCGTATGTGCATGACTTCTGTGGCCTTTGCGATGTTGTCTTCCTTGCGTCCCATGTGGTCCACCTTTGGTGTCGCGGCCGACCTGCCCTCCACTGATAAAGTCCCCTGCGCGGGCGAGCACCCGCGCACGAGGACATCGGGGCTGAACGAGGTACTGCGGGCCTCAAGACAAGACTGGCGCTGTGGCGAGGCACATCTCCTCTAGGAGCCGTGAAAACTCATCTCGAACGAGTCGCACTGACTCCTTTCCTTGCCTAATCTGTCCCACTAGTTGCTGCCGTTTCTCAGCACTCGCACGCTTCAGTTGTTGGCGCATTCCGTCAACTTGACGCATGGCCAATCTATACCCCTCACAGCACTGCTTTGAGCGGGCCTGAAAGAGACCCATCTCCGAATCCCCATGGAGCTGTACAGAGTCGGCTGCGGCCTTCTGAAATCTAGTCTCCATTCTTGCAGACTCAATCGCCCACTTTGGAGTCCTCTTAAGACCGTCATTCAACTTGATCAGCGAGAATGCCTTAATCCACCATTTGGAGGGATCCCATTGCCACCAACGATGGCCGTTTCGATAGTCAGCCTGAAAGGTGTGGTGGAAGTTATGGTAGCCCTCACCAAAGGTGAAGAATGCGAGCCAGAAGGAGTCCTTACTGCTGTTTTCGGTAGTGTACGGCTGCTTACCCCAGACATGTGCTGCCGAATTGATGAGGAAGGTCCCGTGATGCACGAAAACGGTACGAACCAAGCCCCCCCAGACAAAACCTCCAATTCCTGCTCCAAGCCCTCCGATTGCGTATCCAACCAAGCCGGGGGCCACCATGCCAATTAGGAATCCAGTCGAGAAGATGAACTGATGCTGGAATCGGACAACCCAGTCCTTCTGCAAGTCACGCACATTGGAATAATCTGGTTCACCAGTATGCTCATCGAAAATAATCCATAGAAAATGGCTCCACCAAAATCCTCGAGCGGCGTTGTAAGGGTCTGTGGTGAGGTCGGTCTCCTTGTGGTGGCGGCGGTGGTCACTTGACCATTCAAGAATTGAATTTTGGAAGGCTCCGGCTCCGAACATTGCATAGCCGAGTCGGAGGGGCCAGCGCGCTTCGTGACTACGATGTGTGAACAGCCTGTGATAGCCAACGGTGATTGAAAGACCACAGGCGAAATACCAAACGAAAAAGATCGCACCTTCGACCCAAGTGATGCCGAATGTGAAGCCGTGCCAGATTGCGCCGATGAGGGCAAGGGGAGGCGTGCCCAATAGAAAAACTGCATTCAAAGCGTTGATGTTGAATGGTTTTGCGCTCCTCTCAACATCTTCCATGAATTCACCCTCCAACTGATACCTATGGCTGTTTCTCAAAAAATCTTCATAAAAATTGTCAATTTGAAGGAAAGAGCAGGAGCCGGGTGACGGTTGAATCAACGAGCAGAGGCTGCGATTCTCTCAACCTCATCCTTCTTTCCGATGGCGTAGGAGGTGACATCACCTTCGGCTGCCTTGGAAATCTCTGTCACAATCCCTTGAGTGAGGGTCTTCTTGCTCTTGTGTGTCGCCTGGGTGGCGCCCTTCGCTAGATGGCGAATTGCGACATCAAGGCGGCGGCTTGGGGCTGAGTCGACAGCCTTTGGTTGGCTTACAGCCCCGAACTTGATTCGAATGATTTCCTCCATCGGGGCTGCATTGGAGATGGCGTCAACAAAGACCTGTAGAGGATTTACACCATCCCGCTGTGCGATTCTGTCCAAGGCAGCCTCAAACGCCTTCGCGGTTGAAAGTTTCTTGCCGGAGTAACGGCCTGTTCTCATCAGGCCATTGATGAAGCGCTCGACAACTGATAGTTTGCTCTTCCCGAACCACATGTTTGCGTGGCGGCCGCCAGAGTGTGGCACGCCGACGGTCTTGAGATTGACATAAGGAGCGATACCAGGGTCGAAGCAGGTCACTTCTGAAGTGTCCCACTTACCGAAGACGAGTGTTCCGATGCCAGCGATTGGAACCTCGGGCTCCTCAACCTTGACCTCGGGCTCAGGTGCATCTTCGACTAGTTCTGCTTCATCTGCCATGAAAACACCTCACCGAATCGGCTTCTCCTTGCGCCCTCGAACCATCTCATTTAGTGAGACGCCGTTGACCTTGATGACCTTGTATCGAACACCGGGAATGTCTCCGTAGGAACGGCCCATGCGGCCACCGATTCCTTCGACGAGAACCTCGTCGTGTTCATCGATGAAGTTGATTGCACCGTCGCCGGGAGCGAAGGCGGTCAACTTGTTGCCAGTTCGAATCAGACTGATCTTCACGGCCTTCCTGATACCGGAGTTGGGCTGCTTCGCCTCAATGCCGACCTTCTCGATGACGATGCCATTTGCTTGGGACGAACCGCCGAGTGGATCGGACTTCTCCTTGAGCTTCAGAACCCGCCTCTTGTAGCCTCGGTCCTTCCACCGAAACCGCTGACGGTCACGCTTCATTTTGGCACCAGCAAAGAGTCCCCTACCCATGCGTACACCTTGAAGCAGCCCGCCGACCTGCCTCGCGTATATGAGGGTGACGGATATGAATGAAGGACGGCGGCGCTGTAACACTCTCTTCTGACCAGCCCAATTAGGCATTCCCCAACCTTGAAGCGACTACTGTGATTCGCCCCGACGATGACCTTCAGGGAGCACCTCGGTGAGGCGATGCATATCACCTCAGTAGACCCCGTCGGAGGAATGAGAGAGATTGCTTTGGAGCATCGCGGGAGGACCCTTGTCTTTGATGAAGTTCTGGGTGCACCGGGCCACCGGGCGGCAATGAATATCTGTATGAGGCATAATTTGGCCTCAAACTTCGACATCTCAGAATCAGATGTGATCGATGTTCTCGGATGGGCGATGAACAACAGAAGTGAATCCGTATCCTGCGCGGGAGATGCTCCCGTATTCGAGAATTCAATCGACCCGGTAGACCTCCATCAACTACCGATTCCCCATCACTGGCCAGAGGACAGAGGTCGCTACATGTCTGCGAGCATAGTCATCGCCGAATGGGGCGGAAACCGAAATGTCTCCTACCATCGGCAGTTCGTACGAGATGCGAATCATGTGGTGGCGAGGCTGGTGCCGCGACATTTGCGCACTATGGTGAACGAGTCTCGCGCCGCGGGTGAGCCACTCCCCATCGCCATCGTGAACGGAGCGGACCCATGCGTTCTACTCGCCGCAGCGATGTCCTTCGATGAGCCCATTGACGAGCTCGCGGTTGCTGCTGCGTTACACGAGAAATTCTACGGAAAGCCCCTCGAACTGGTCAAACTCTCAAACGGCATTGAAGTGCCAGCCGATTCGGAATACGCTATGGCGGCCACCATCACTCTGCAGGATGATGATGAGGGGCCCTATGTTGACATCACTGGGACGGTAGACGATGTTCGACAGGAGCCGGTTATCGAAATCCACTCGATCCACCATCGAAATGACCCCATATTCCACGCCATCCTGCCTGCCGGTAGTGAACACCGCGCCCTGATGGGGCTGCCGCGAGCACCGACCATCAAGGCGGCCGTTTCTGAGGTCTGCACATGCACTGATGTGGTGATGACGGAAGGTGGCTCTGGTTGGTTGTCTGCGGTCGTTCAAATCGAACCGAAATCGGCTGATGACGCAAATGCGGCAATTATGGCTGCCTTCGCCGGTCACACCTCGATGAAGGCGGTCACCATTGTTGACACCGATGTTGACCCTGCGGATCCTGTAAGGGTAGAGTGGGCGCTCATGACCCGGTGGCAGCCCGATAGAGACACCATCATACTGACTAATCAGCGGGGAAGTAGCCTTGACCCGACCCGGAGCGAGGATGGCTTGACATCAAAGATTGGCTACGATGCGACGATTCCATTCGGAAGCGACAAAGGTCCTTTCACATCAGTGACATGAAGGCACAGGTTGCCGAAGGTTCATTGACGCTTGAACGACGGCGTGCCATCGTGGTCGAGCAGAGCGGTAGCGGATTACAGCACCCGAGGCGAAGCTTGGGTAATCGCCATCGAGCGCAGGCCAAGAAGTTCCTCAAGTTGGCACAGAGTGACCCGGCTCATATGGCGAAGAACCTCTCATGGGCCGAACAGAGTGCCCGACAGGCAGTCCTGCACGACTTCACTCACGAGGCTAATTGGACCATCTTAACCGAAGTCAAACTTCTTCTATCGGATTCTGACGGCTTGCGCGCAGTCCTCGAGGATCTCTTCACAATCCTTGGAAGAGACCCCGAGCAGCTGGGCCAACTCGGTTCCTTGGAAATGCTCACACATGGTGGAGAATTGCTCAATGCAGCGCTCGACACCGACCCTCTCGACCCTGATGCGTGGTGGTCCATCATCGGCCCCACCGGCATTTCGGATTTTGAGGCTAGAGTACTCAAACTAGATCTCTCAGACCCACGCGCAAACATCCTCTTCGGTCGCCGGATGGAGAGAGTGCGCACTGTGGACGAAGAGGCCTTTATCAGACTCATTCGACGGCTCCTCGCCCACCGACCAATGAACCATGAAGCGTGGACTGAACTCGGCAGGCTGCATGAAAAGCGCGGCGAGGTCGATGATGCCTGGTTCTGCTACGACCAAGCCCAAACTCACTTCCCCCAACTACCTACCCGCGACAACTTCCGTGTACGGATGGAGAAACGAATGGATGGTGCCGGCAAGCGATGGAAAGCACCCAGCGCTGACACCCGTGAGATGTTCCTAGAACGGATGGAGGCGCTAGCGATGAAGGTTGCATCTCCCGATGAAGAACTTGCCCTACCAACCGAGGAGGAGGCGAGGGAATCTGATGATGAAGAGAAGTTACGGACTCTCTTGGAAGCAGAGGAATTTGCTGCCGCCTTCTTCCTTGCCAGAAGGTTGGTCACTGGAGGCGACACTTGGGCACAGCCCTACCTTGAACAAGCACAACTCAATCTCGATCAGTGAGAAGTTCAACCACATCTCTTGCTGACAACTCTTCAACCTGGGATATTCGCTCTTGGAAAGCAGACTGCCCAATCGCCTGTTCGGCCTCAATCATTACTGCAATATCTGGCCTCAATTCGCCGCTTGCATCATCATCCCAATTGTCGACCAACCACTCCAGGATTTGTGCGATGTCGGCCGGATTTGAACGCGCATCATCACCATCCCCAGGGTTCCTTGGCTTGGCTGTCTCCACTCTCTCCTGCATTGATGGAGCTTCGTCTGAGACCTCATTTAGTGCCACATCCAGCCAAAGTAGTGCAGCTTCTCGAACGAGTTCAGGCATGTCCATGTCACGAAGACCTTGGAAGGAGACCCAACTATGGCGAAGGCTCGACTGTAGATCGCCGATGTTGAGGGTTAGATGGGCGGCCCGCAACCGACTGAGCGCAATTGTTTCAACGAGATGAGGCCCATGACGGCTGATTTGGCTGTGAATCGCCAAGGCCATTATCGGCTCGCCAACCGATTCATGCCAAGCCGCCATGTTGAGCATAGCCAAACCGTGCGCGATACTGCCCTCTTCGAGCGCATTCAGCCTCTCCATCGCCCATTTTAGGTCCACTCCCGCCTGTTCAGACTCGCCGAGCGCAAAGCGGAGCAATCCCCACTCCATCCTCGCTCTGGCTTCAAGCGCATGGTCTCTCTCCCCTCTCTCTCGTGAAGAGGTCACACACGCAGTCAATGCCTCCTGAGCGGCTTCAGCATCATTGTTGAGTTGTGCTCTGCGAAATTGCAGAAAGTGTAGTTGAGCCGGAGTAAGTTCGGATTGAATGGCGGCGCAGAGGCCCTCTTCGCCCTCAAATAGGGCGCATTCACCGAGTGACAGCGGGTCGACCTGGGAGATTGCCGATTGGACATCGATTGATTTCTCTCGCAATTGGGCGACCGCTTCAGACGGAGTTGTCATGAGGATTTCCTCCTCAAGCCCGATAGGTCGGCTATGAAGCCAGAGCGGGCAGTGACAGCAGGTGCCTCACCACTCCAACCAGCAGCTCCGGGGTGACCACCTCCATCTCCATCCAACCGCAGAGCGAGGGACTCCATCATCTCACCGAGATTGCACCCCTCAGATACCGCCTTGCGGCTGGCGCGGGCGACCAAACGAGTCTCATCCTTAGCTCGCCTTACAACCAGAGCAACATCAGCACCCGCTGACATCAGAGTCCGAGCAACTACTCCTTCGTTGGTGCCTGCCCGAGTGTGAAGCAGGAACCACTCACCTGCATCTATTGACTCGACTCGGCTCAATGCCTTGGCAATCGCAACCTTCTGGGAGTGGTTCAACTCATTCGATTCCATCTCTTCAACGAACGAGTGGTAGTCTAGGTCGTCATGTTCGACCATTTTGGAGGCAGCAGCCAAACTTCGGGAATCGGCGTGGCGGAAGCGGCCGGTGTCGGTTATCACGCCAGCGAGTAGGAGGCGGCGGACTGAACTGTCAATGGAACCAGTTCTGAACTCATCGAGGTAGGCGAACACCATCTCGGCGGTTGAATGGCAATCCCAGTGAAAGTGCAGGTCGGCAGAACTCCAGTCGGCGCCACCGGTATGGTGGTCGATCGCACAGATTGGGACCCCGGGCGGAAAAGACATGCCCACCTGACTCGGAGAGGCGGCATCGACGACGACGATACTACCCAAGGTTCGAGGCCAGAGCGGCCGGCCTCCATCCATTAGATGAAATTCAGCCTCAGTCGTTGCGACGATTCGCTTTGCAATTGAGGAAGAGTGGAGTCCGCAGGCGCGGGCTGAGTCACCCAAGGCATGGGATAATGCGCAGGCGGAGCCGATTGTATCCATGTCGCCATTCTTGTGAGAGACGATTGCGATTGGGCCTCTCTCGACTGCTGATTGCAGCCATTGGTGGAGCACGGAGAGGTCGGAGGTCTGTTGGCTCACTCTGCTCCCTCGAACTTCTTCACGATAGACTCGTACTGCTCACGAAGGGATTTTTCCCTCTCTTCGATTCGAGTTGCATGCTCAGACAGTCGCTGAATGCTATTTCGCAGGTCTTCAGCGAGGGCATCTCGGTCGCCAACCTCAAGGAGAACTGGACCGCTCTGCCGGTACACGGGACGATCCTCTTCCTGAGTGGCTAGAGCATCCAAAGTGCCTTCTAATTCGTTGATTTGGGCTTTCACGGTGGCAACCTGTTGAGCAGCCAGTTGTAGTTCCTGTACAACATTCTGCAGGTCGGTGCGCATATCGTTTTCAGTCATTCACTCGCCTCCTGTTGATTGAGAGGCGCGGTCGGCCTCGGTTAGCGCTTCGGACGCCGCCTGTAATGAACGAAGCGTCGAATTCAATCGCGCCCGAAGGTCAGATATGGTCTCTGATTGGACATTGACGGTCAATGAATCGTCGTCTAGGGTGACTTCGGCACCCTCAGTCGTCAATGCGGCGGCAAGAGCCGCTGCCATGTCACCCTCAGCAATTGTCAAGGAAGCGCTACAGCGCTCACTCTTCTTCGGATTCGCCACCGTCGTCTCCCTCCGTGGCGATCTCGGCAATAGGTGCATCATCATCCTCTTCTGCAGCCCGCTGACGCTCAAACTCTACTGCCTTCTGTTGGGCGATAATGGCCATGTCGGTCGCAGTTGCCCCGTCAATGGAGCGGCGAATGATTCGGTTGTTGGAGTCAGTGGCGCGCGTGAAGGGCTCCCAGACTCCGCCAGCGAAGGTGTGGTCGCACTTGCGGCATCTCCAGATTCCCGGCGAATCACGCCTGACCTTCTGGTATTGGCAGACAGGGCAGGTGTAGTGGCGCTTGACCTTCTTGATTGCGGCTGTGGCTCGACGGCGCACGGACACACCATAGCGAGGACCGAATCGAGCGGCCAATCCGGCCTTCTGGGTTCTCTTGGACATTTATTGCACCTCACAGGTTGTTGACTATTTCTTGGAGTTCGGAGACTCGCTGCCGTGCAGCGGTCATGATTTCGTCGAATTCGGCCGCTGTGAACACACCCTTTAGCCCCTTCTGAAGTGAATGGACATGACCATCATCACCGAGGGTGATGTGGATGCGCTCGTCGCCACCAACCTCCTCTTCTCGGGAGGCGTCGTAGACGAAGCGTCCGCCGACCTTGTGGTATGAACACATAATTGGCATCAAGGAAATCGGTAGTGGGTAGTCCTCGCCGACATCGAAGCGCTCGGCTGGGACGATTGCGTTCTTCAGTGCAACGATTGCTGCAAGTCCGAAGGCGTCGAACATATTTCCGTCATCACTGATAGCAAAGCAGTCGATGATGACCTGCCACGCCTTCTCACCGGGAATGATGCAGAGGGCATCGACATCGAGGCAACCCGACTCGCGGATTCCACGATCGACGACACGGCCCATCTCGATGCTCTCTGGACTTGGGGGCCCAGGTTCGTAATGGCGGCCGGCAACCGGGCGCAGCTCGGCGCTCGTCATCAAGCCGCCCTGATTGGGGCGGTCTGGATAGGGTGTCTGAATCTGGAACTTGATGCCGACGAAAACGATTGTATCGCCCATCGTCACCTTTGCTGAACCCTCTGCGTTTGGTAGTGGGTTCACCTCGATGGTCAACTCTCGACCATCCCATTGACCACGGCCATCAACACGCTCGTCTCGATCTGCGAGTTCGGACAGATGGTCGCGTAGGAGTCCGGGAACTAGTGGGTTAGCCATTATTCACCACCTCCATAGCGGTCTGCAAGAGCAGCCACCATAATCTCGTGAACGGCTTGTGCGGCATTGACATTGTAGTCCCATGCCTGCTGGAACTCCTCAGGTGACAAGTCACCATCCATCTGTAGGAAGACCAAATCACCCGTGTTGGGAAGGACACCCATTGGTAGGTCCGCCTCCCCGTAGTTGTCCTCTTCCTTGTTGAGGTCACATACCACGACGCCGTTAATCTTGCCAGATGCCACACTGACGACCATGTCGGTCATCGGGATGCCGGCGTCTGCCAAAGCTACTGATGCTGCAGTCAGCCCTACACAACGAGTGCCTGCCTCTGCGCATAAAACCTCAATCTCGACCCGTATCTTGCTTCGGGGATATAGTTCGAGTTGGACGACGCTCTCAAGAGCATCTGATGTCACCTTGCTGATCTCTCTGCTGCGTCGGTTGAATCCAGGTCGCATCCGGTCAGTCGTGCTGAAAGGAGCCATGTTGTAGCGTACATCGAGAACTGCTCGCTCTTGACGAGATATCTTCCGGGGATGCGCCTCCATCGGCCCATACACGGTTGCAATCGCATAGTTGGCACCCCAGCGAATACTCGCTGAACCATCTGCAACTGGAACCACTCCAACCTCAATCTCAATGGGTCGCAAGTCACCCGGTCCTCGACCGTCTACCCGCTTGCCATCTTCATCTATCATTTGGACGTCACCATATCCACCCATTTTCATCACACACTCCGTATTTTCAACTGTCAAGAAGACTCTGAACTCGCCCCGCAAGGCCCGGTGCATGACCGGTCTCACGAATCATTTTCAATGCATCTCGCACGAGACGAACGCCCTCAGGCTCCCCCTCTATCCAAAGACGACCGTTCTGCCCCACGATTATGCGGCAGTCGCTCGCCTCCTTAAGCATCTGAATCATCGAACCCTTTGAGCCGATAATCTGTGCATTCAAGTGTGGCGGTACTTGGTCAACGAAGCCGGAATTCAGCTTCCGTAGTCCCATGCCCTTCATGGTAACGACAGATGAGTGGGATTCGTCAACCTCCTGCACTCGGCAGAGGATTGTGGTCCCTACATCCATGGCGTCACGAGTGGCCCCATAATCGACCTTACCCGGTGCGAGGCTCATAGGCAAAATGGCGTTGAATGGAGCCCCGATGTCAATGAACCAGATGTTTGCCCTCATTCCCTCGATGTATCCGACGACCAAGTCGCCGGGTCGAGGCATGTAGGCTGTTTTCACCGGTACCACTGAGACTTCAGACCCCTGTTCACACAAGTGTCCGAGCCGTGTTGCTATCAACAGGTCTCCGCGCCGACCGACGCCATGACCGACAATTCGGTCACCGGCAGGTCCGAGCGCTTCACCCGGGACGACGAGCTTGATGTCTCGTCCTGAACCGCGCCCATCCGAGGCGCTATCTTCTCCCATGGTATCTCTCCGTCGCCGGCGACCGCCCCCCCCTCTATAACCGTTGCATAGCAACGCAACTTGAGCGATTGGTCACTTGAGTTCCTTGACCACGACATCTGGGGCTCTTTTTCCTACCTTTGCGATGTAGTCATTCTTCATTCCGGCAGGCACTTCGACCGTGAACGCCCAGTCACCGTTCGCGAGCCACTCCTCCCTCTGCAAGTCTTCCCGTACCATGGCGAAGACTGGGCCGTAGTTGGTGCCCGGGATTTTGAAGGCGAGTTTCACTGTCGTGAATGAGAGGGGAATCAGGGGGCGGAGCACCGCGACGGCATCTTTCACCTGGGTCTCATATGGTTTGAATGGGTCAACCGAAAAGCGGGCTTCATCGAGCGCGTTTTCGACCCGCGCTACCGGGTGTGGCAGCTTGGTTTGGGGGTCGATGGCAAGGCTGCAGATTTCATTGATGATTTGGCGCCGCTTCTCAGCCACCATCTTCTTACGCTGATCAGTCGTTAATTGAATGGAACCGTCGCTCAGAATCTTCTCGACACATACGGACAACTCCGTGGTCCCGAAAACACCGACCATCTTCTCTTCCGTCGGTCGGTCACCATTCTTCGCATCGTGCCACACCTCGTCTATCGCCAACAGGTCGTCAAGGCTGACGGAATCGTGGTCCTTCTTCCATTTATCAACCAAGTCAGGGTCGACTAGTATCTCATATCGCTTGCCGCCCTTTTCCAAACGGGCAGTGACCGCGTCATCCAAACTTACCATGAGATTCCCCCTCGCCGTTTGCGGAGAGGCGGTGGAGTCCCTTAGACTTCAGGGCTGCCGGTTCACTCTTCTTCAAGTGGTTTTAGCCGGTTGATGTGACCTATTGTCTCTTGGTGGGGCAACTCTCTGTAACCATCGGTGTCAATGACTGCGATTTCGACTGCATCCTTGTTCAGGTCGTCTTCAAGTGAGTCTCGAAGCGCTTCCAATCCGAGTTTGATTGCTGCGTTCATGGTCATGTTCTTCTTCCAACTCTTCTCAAAGAAATCGACTACAGTGTTGCGGCCTCGGCCAATAGCGCCACCGTGGTAGGATTGGTACGCACCACTCGGGTCAGTTTCGTAGAGGTGGACGCCGTTATGATCGACCCCCGCTATCAGGAGAGCGGTTCCGAATGGGCGGACGCCGCCGTATTGTGTGAAAGACTGCTTGAAGTCACAGATTTTCTTTGTCAGGATATCGACTGGAACCCGGTCGTTGTAGGTGATTCTGTTCACTTGGCATTCTGTACGTGCGCGGGAGACGAGTTGGCGGGCGTCGGCAACCAGTCCTGCGGTTGCAAAGCCAATGTGCTCATCGATTTTGTACACCTTATCGATTGATTCCGGAAGGATGAGACGGCTTGCGATTCGCTTGTCAACGATGAGTATGACCCCATCTCGATACTTTAGTCCGACAGTGGTGGTTCCCCTCTTGACGGACTCTCGTGCATACTCCACTTGGAACAGCCTCCCGTCGGGGCTGAATGTCGTGATTCCGTGGTCATATCCTCGTCCGCTCGGCTGCATGCTACTCCCAACGGCGGCTGACGGTCGACCTCTTATGAACCTTGAGAGCCCAACCACCCTCCATAGAGGACGGTAGGGGTGATTGGCATCGCTACGAGTCTAACCAACTGAACTCTGCGAGCAGATAGTCACGCAAAAGTGAAGGTCAGGATGTCATGGATTGGGGACGCTTTTTCATTTGATGATGTCTCCGAGGCTCATGCGCGTGCTAGTATTGTCATCAGGTGGGAAGGATTCCTGCTACGCCGTATGGTGGGCACTCCTACAAGGCTGGGAGGTAGCGGGCATTGTGACTGTCCGAGTTTCCGGAGATGATTCGATGATGTTTCAACTCCCTTCGACGGCCCTCGCTGGACTTCAAGCAGCAGCGGCTGGAATACCTTGGCTGCCAGTCATCGTTTCGGGTGAGCCCGAGGTCGAAATAGGACAGTTGGAGGAAGCCCTCCTCCCTCAGGTGAGGGGGGTTACCGGCTCCCTCGAGGACAGTAATTCCAACAACTGGACTGAAGAGGAGTGGGCCACCTTTTGGCCGCCTAACTGGCCTCGCCCTGCAAATATGATGCGGATGAACAGTCAAACTCCGATTGACGGACTGGTTTCCGGTGCGCTGCGCAGTGATTACCAACGCACGCGACTCGACAGAATGGCGGAGCGGCTCGGCATCAAATCCTTCGCTCCGCTTTGGCACAACTCCGCCTCACAACACATGCAGAACCTGCTCGAACAACGATTCTCCATGATGCTGACTTCAGTATCAGCGGATGGCCTAACCGAAGAGTGGGTTGGAAGAAGTCTGGACGAACAGTCATTGGGAGAACTCGGAGTGGTGGCGGAGCGGCACGGTTTTACTGTCGACGGAGAGGGTGGGGAGTTTGAAACTGCGATTCTTTCAGCCCCTTGGATGAACTCTCAAATTACCATTGTAGGAGAGCCTCTCTGGAAGGGTCAACGGGGCGAATTTGCCATCGAAACTGCCTCACTAACCGATTAATTCGGGTGCGGCACGCTCAAACGGAACCCCCGACTCGCAACTCATGAAAGGGTGTTGGGATGCCACTCTGTCCACTTGATTACCGCTATGGCCGGGACTCTGTGAAAGAGATCTGGTCTGATGATGGCCGCCACGCTCGCCAAATTGAAGTTGAGCGGGCATTAATTTGGGCGCACAAGGAATTAGGTCGAGTCACCGAAGCTGACTACGACGCAGTCGCTGCCATCTCAAATCCGACTGCTGTTACGATAGAGAGAGTTCTGGAAATAGAGGCGGAAACGAAACACGACATCATGGCGCTCACCAAGGCGATGGCCGAGCAGGCGGGCGACGCTGGTTGGTGCATCCACCTCGGCGCGACGAGCAACGACATCGTCGACTCCGCGGTAGCCATTCAGATTCGAGATTCAATAAAAATACAGCACGAAGTGCTCTGTCAATTGATTACTACGATGGCTAACATTGCGGAGCGGGAACGGGATACCGTGATGCTTGGACGAACTCACGGTCAGGCTGCAGTCCCCATCACTTTCGGGCTGAAAGTCGCAGTTTGGGTTGACGAGTTTCGCCGCCACCTTCTTCGGCTCGCTCAGATGTCACCGCGCGTCTGCGTAGGCAAGTTCCTCGGAGCAGTGGGGACAGGGGCGGCCCAAGGAGAAAATGCCCGCGAGTTGCAAGCATTGATTCTCACTCACCTTGGACTCGGCGTCCCACTAGTGACAACCCAAGTGGTCGGTAGGGACCGCTACATCGAATGGGTTTCGTGGATGGCAAATGTCGCAACCAGCGTTGAGAAGGTACTCACAGAAGTCAGAAACCTGCAGCGAACCGAGATTGCAGAAGTTGCTGAAGCATTCGACGTCGAGAAGCAGGTCGGCTCCTCGACCATGGCTCACAAGAGAAACCCGATCATGGCTGAAAACGCCTGTGGACTCGCAAGGATTGTCCGCTCGATGGTCATGCCCACATGGGAAAACGCCATCCTATGGCATGAGAGGGACCTCGCTAACTCCAGTGCTGAGCGGTTCACGCTCTCCCACTCTGTCGTACTTCTCGATGATGTGCTCGCGAAAACTGACCAGGTCCTCGGTAAGTTGGTCGTCGACGCTCCCAGAATGCTCGCTAACATCGAGGCACAAAATGGACTCGTGATGGCAGAGAAGGTCATGATTGCCCTTGTTGAGAAGGGGATGCCTAGGGATGAGGCGCACGAAGTGCTGCGCTCAGCCTCGATGGAGGCGCTCGCCTCCGGTACTCATCTTGAGGACATCTGCGCTCGGACGCCTGCAATCGCAGGGCTGTTCGATGGTGACGAGTTGCACGGTTTGTTTGACCCTGCAAGTCACTTAGGAGTCTCGGGAGAATTGGTTGACGAAACCGTCGCGCTTGCTCGACAAGCCATCGGGGAATAGAAAATCTCCTCGACAGCACAATGCTGTTTATCGTCTACTTCGGATTTGCGATTGAAATCAGAAGAGAATCATCGCTAAGCCGAGGAAGGTACCTGTCACGGTGGCAGTAATCACCAAAAGAAGAATCATCGCCTGCGGGCCATACTGATTCTTGTCCATCAATGCGGTTCCAATCAAACCGTGTTTGGAGAGAGCCGCCTTCAAGCCACCCTCTTCGATTTCTTCGTATGGTGGAGGGTCTCTGCGCGAAATTCTCTCGCCCTCGCGTACCCCGGCCATGAATCACCCCAACAGCCGCCCCATGATAGCGATTGCCGAACACCCCCTACTCAATCAACTCAGAGTTCAAGAACCACCGTGGTGAGCCGCTACCGTGCCTCTACCCCTCCTCGACGGTCTGGTCCATCTCGCAGTCGCCAGCGGGTGCGGCGGGACGACCCTGGGTTTGCAGTGTGTAAGGCGTGAATTGGAGTCTGGCGGCCGAGCCATCTGGGTCTCACCAGAATCCCCCAATCCAGAGCGGTTTCGCCAGTTACTACATTCGATTCCATTGAGCACACTATCCAAACTACATCTCTTCCCTTGTGGAGATGCCATCTCAACAGGAGTTGACGCGGCTGGTAGACTCTCGAATAGTCTTGATACATCACTCATCGTAATCGATGATTGGACCTCTCGCAGCGGCCATGTCAATCCAATGGCTGCTTCGGCAATCTCTGAACTTGTGAAGGCGCTGCCTGAGAATCCTCCAGATCTTCTCGTCATCTCGGCACTCTATGAGGATGCATCCGGAAAGGAGACATGGAAGGTCCGTGGACGTGAGAAGTTAGAGAAGTGGGGGTGTCGGACTTGGTTGTTGACAGTCGAGGAAGGAGGCCATCAACGGCGACAGTTGGACACCGGCCAAGAGAAGCTCTCACTGATTTTGGATGACGGCGGATTCGAAAAGCGTTCTCACTCTTCTTCGAGTACCAAACCTTGAGACTCTGCCGCGGAGGCCAGTATATCGGCCATCTGCTCTAGTGCATCATCGTCGGGTTCTTCAAACTGAGACGGGTTTTTGGCTCCTCCAGTCAACTCATCAGAACCAGCGACCGCTGGAGTGTTTTCTACTGCGGCAATCGCTTGATTCCTTTTCACAATCTGCCAAATCACATAGAAGAGACCGATTGTGAGTAGCCCAAATCCGATGTAACTCAAGGTCAAAGCTTCTGCCATGAATTGTCTTGGACAACCGAAAGGGGATTACACCTTCGGCTCGCGGTTCAGTGGTCGTGCGAGATGGCGACGCTGAGAGATTGGCGGCTCCACCCACGCGCCTTCATCACCAATAGTGGTAGAAAGCCAGTGAGAATGAGATTGGTTGGAACATGATGGGCAGGTCAGTGGTTGTCCTCGTCCCTTTCGCCTGAATCGACTGCCGCAATCACAGATGGGACGGTTTTCAATCCTCGGTACAGCGTCATCGACGCGCAGGTTCTCAAGGTGGATGGATCCATCGGGTGAAACAGTCCCTCTCCAACTCAACCGGTCTCCTAGTTGGGAAGCGCGCAGTAGGCGATTCACTTGACCCCCTTCAGAAAATGCGACCAAAGTGCAATGTGAGATGCCGTCGAATACTTCGACACTAGCATGTCCACCTTTTCTGTCAATCACTGAGGCGATAGTCACGCCAGAGTCGTCGGAAATCAGGTGATCACCGGTAGCTTGGTTACTCCTGTGCACTCGCATAGCGATGCAACTCTCAACGCCATCCTGTCTCTGTAACCACTCGTGAGCAGCACCAGCCGACTCTTCATCTTCTGCCCTGATCCCATATAGAACGGGACAGGGCGTACGAGGTGCGATGAAACTACGGAATGCATTCGGGTCTCGATTCAAGATGGTTTTAGGGAACTTATCTGACATGGCATTAACTGAATCAACTGGCACTTCCCTATCTGTCCCGATGTTCTGTGCCGACCGCCACGCGGTAGCCTCCCAAGTCCAATCTCGGTCGGCCGGCCAGGCGATTGCCGAACTTGCTCCGACCACGCCATCGATTCTACCGATCGTCCAAACTTGGACCTCAGATTGCTCGCGTAGAGCGTCGAGCCTTTTCTGTGGTTCGACCCAATTGCGGACAGCTGCCCAATACCACTCTCTGGAGAATTGTCTCTTGCTCCAAATTAGTGTGGGAGAAGGCGTAGAACCGTCATCGGGATGAGTCAGATGATTGAGGTGTTTGAACCGTTCAGAAAACCACTCACCCATAATGAGGTGTAATTCAGTCTCACGGCCACCCTCCTCAATTTCTGCGGAGAGTGCGGCATTGCCTCGGGTGCGCCGCGGGGCATGTGGCCACAACCTCACTAGACGAGGAGCGCCGACGATGGCAAACCCTTTACTTTCAAGATGTGAAAGTAGCAGGTGCATTTCCCAAGTTGTGCAACCGCCTTCAGGTGAGTCGGTATCATCCAACCCCAGCCAACCCATGCAAATCCCAATCCTTACTGGCTCTTGAGGACTCTCCTGTTTCTGAGCCACAGTTAGTAGTCACCAGAATCTGAATCATCGAGAACTCGTGAGAGCACATCAACTAGACCGATTCTTCCTTCGCAACGGAACATTCTGACTCCGTGGGCGACACCTGCTTCGTCATCTGCCCGTCGGTCTCCCACCATGAAGGAGCGGCCCTCATCTCGGGCTGTGTAATCGGGCCCGTAATCGAAATGTTCCACTCCACTTCCCTCCTTCGCCGCATCGAATAGTTGTCTACCTGCTTGCAGCATTCCAGGACGGCCTTTTCGAGACCACGCCCCCTCCCAAGGGGCGTATGGGCTGTACAGTATGAGGTCTAAATGAGCGTCAGGGTCTTGCATCAGAAGGCCCTTCTGAAGGGCTGAATTGACTGAGGCAAGTACCTGATGCCCCCACAATCCACGGCCTACTGGCGACTGGTTGGTGACGATGCAGACTCGGAATCCGGCGCTTCGGATTTTTGCAACGCTCTGGCCTGATTCGGGGAAGATGACTAACTCCGAGACTCCGTTGATGTAATCCTCGCTGCCGATGTTGAGGACCCCGTCCCGGTCGAGGAATGCGATATCTCCCTCCCATTCCACCCCGCTTGGCATCGGGGGGAGATCAATCGGCTCACCCAACTCGGATAAGTGACGATGTGGTAACAGCACAGAACCGCCTCATGAGTGGCTCGGGAGTCCGCGGTCCGCTTTGACCGCCTCCTTCACGATGTGGTTGATGATGAGTTGAAGGTCTTCGATTCGCTCCATCGAAGTCGTGTCACAGACTACTGCAACATCGACCATCCTGGCAAGTTTGCCACCACCTCCACTCTTGTAGTCACCAGTGATACATGCAGTTAGGCAGCCAAGTTCCTTCGCCTTTGCAATCCCGTTCAGCACATTCGGTGAATTCCCGGAACCGGAATAGCCGACGACCAGGTCGCCCGCCTTTGCCCATGTAGAGAGCGCTCCGGCGAACACATTGTCGTAGGAGGTGTCATTCGCCCAGGCGGTCAGACTTGAGATGTTGTCCACATGAGAGAGCGTTGGAAGTCCGAGTTCCTTGCTCCAGTCCCCGGCGGAGTGTGACGGGGTGGCAGCAGAGCCGCCGTTTCCGATGAAGTGAACTGTCCCTCCACCATCAATTACAGAGAGAACTTGTTCGTAAAGTGCCTTCAGGTCCTGCTTTGAAAGACTAGCGAGCGCACGGCTCAAGTCTGCGACATAGCCGTCGACGAAAGAGTCGAAGTCGAATCCCACCTGCATTCCTCAACAGCCCGCTGCGAGGCAGCCTATTTACGAGTTATTGATACACAACTGTCCTAGAATGGCGTCTAATAACATCCTACATCCACTCGCCGAGGCTCTCGGAACCACCGACGAGATGCTACGGTTGTACTGCGCAATCATCGGTTTGGTGCTTCTCGGACTCGGTTTTCACTCAAAGGGAGACCGTCGAGGCAGTATCGCCGCTCCGGGCTGGATCATGCTCGGATTCTACTTCTTTCTCGACACTCCACACTATGTGGAAATTGGGGACCCGGTTCTCATCTTGATGTCTGCAGCGGCGCTTCCACTATCCATCGCTATCGCAGTGTGGGAAGTCCGTACAGAACGGGAAGGGACGGACGAGCCAGCCTTGGTTTGGTTCCGTGGATGCACATTTTGGGCATCCACACCCTATCTTCTCGTCTCTTGGGTTCCGAACATCGCAATGGCCTTGGTTTGGATAACCGCTTGGCAGGGTATCTTCTTCCTAAGGGTAGCGGGGGTTGCGGACCTCTCTCTGGGTGAAGCTAGGGTCGACTACGCTGATGGCTCGAGTGGATTATTTTCCGAGTTTCAAGGGAACCCGTGGCTCTATCTTGAACCGCTTGGCGAGGGTGGATTCTACATCCCGATTCTCACCGAAGGAGGTGGTTCTGCTGGAATCTCCATCATTCTTGCATGCAGCGCGCTCCAATCGATGATCGTCTTCGTCGGGGCGCTAGTTGCATTACGGGGTGTGTCGTGGAAGTTGAGGGCGCGCGCCTTCATCATCACTCTACCAGTGATTCATCTTCTCAACATCTTTAGAAATGCTGGAATCATCTATCTTGACATCACCTATAGAGAATGGAACTGGTTTGACATAGGGATGTTTGATTTTGCCCACTCATACGCCGCAAAATTCGGCAGTTTGGTTGCGATGTTTGCTATGGCAATAGTCCTCTTCGAACTTCTACCCACTCTGCATTCTCATGTTCTGAGACTAATGGAACCGATTATGAAGCCGTTTACCAAAGCGTCGGCGGTTGAACCGTAAAACAACTCAACGGCCTCGGATCTTATCGAGGATCTTGCCCCGCAGAGGCATGTTGTGCTCCCAAGCAAACTCCTTCATGACTCTCAAAGACTGTTTCTCCAATTTTGGGTCGGTAACAAGATCGGTGATATGTATGACGCCATCTCTTGTATTCGCTTTGAAAGCGGCAATAGGCTCCTCCTCATGAAACACAAGATAGGCTGAACCGTAACCGAACCGCTCTCTCAAAAGCGATGCGAAATAAGGTGAGAGTGGGTCAGACGGGGGCAGGACGAAATCCCTCATCGGAGGTAATTCTGCTGCATTCTCAAGTGATTCTTTTCGGCCCCAGCAAACTTCGTTCATATCTTCAAGAAGGAATCCCTTGATGAATTCCCCCTCCTCCTCCAATAAATGCAGAACGGCCATCACATCTTCCGGCTTGAATGGCTTACCGGCCAACTTCTCAAACTGTTTCAGGGTTATCAGTGGAATATCCTTCACAATCTCCTTCAGATATTTCACCCTCATCTGCCACAAGTCTTCCACGGGCAATGGGTCCACTGTCCTAAACCCTCCACGGTAATCCTGTACAAGGTGGCCAGTCTTGATGAGTGGTTGGGCCAACTTCCTGAATTCAGCTCGGCGCATCGCGTGTCTGTCCATGAACAGTTGTGGATCGGAATTCTCAGAGAAGAACTCCAATACATCGAGCAGCTCCTCATCGGGTGAAATGTTCCGAATCGCCAATAGCCGTTGGAAATGCGGGTAGGTTGCGTAGACCTTTCGTCCTCTGAGGTTGGTCCCCTGATGGAGTTGATTTGCGGTTGCCATCGACTTCAGGTCGACGCGGTACATCTCACACCTGCCGCGCAAGGCGAAGTCATCCCTCACCTCGTCAATATGAGAGACGGCGGCGGTTTCATGAACAGAACGGGTATTCTGATGCAACTTGTGATTCCAAAACAGGCTTCGGATGGATTCTTTGTACGGCTTAGGATCCATAACCCCGCCGCGAATCATCCGCAGTCCGTCGCCAATCGCCTTGAAACCAATTCTCTCAAATGCCTCCTTGGTGTTGACGGAAGCCTCGGAGATGCTCTCTCCGTTGAAATTGGTGAGCACAGAAATCTCGACCAGCGTGTCTCGGTAATTCTCTAGGAAGCGGTCGAATTGGATTACGAACTCGTCTAGGTAGGCGTGTGGAATGTGAATGTCCTTCACCTCAAGATAGTCGTTGACCTTGTACATCAGAATTCTACCAACCGGGTCCACCCCCTTGAATACGGGATAGTACCAGCCCTGTTTCAGAACATATCTGACCTCTTGGATGAAGCGAGAACAGAAGGGGTCGGACTGTGTTAGAATACGCATCTCGCGGTCTTCTCTCATTCTCTTGCTAACATCGATTGAATCCTCTGCGATGCAGTAGAAATCAGTAAGATTGGGTTGCAGCGCGGACACTTTCGTGATGGTGCCTTTGTCGAGCAGAGAGTGTAATGCGAAATCGAGGTCCTCCGCAGCTCGGCTGACATAATTACCCAATGTGTAGCGCTTGACTGGACCGATTCGTCGAATCAACTCAAGAAGTGCCTTTTCAAAGGGCATCGGAGTGTAGATATCAATGACCTTGTGGAAAAGTGAGAGGCTGCGTTTTCGTTCTGGCAGTTCCTCATACTGTTTGACGAACAACATCTGCCTCTCCATGTTGCTAATCGCATACTTTGCTCGATTCATGATGTGTTTCGAATCTTCATCGCGCGGGATGTCCTCAAGCAGTTGTTGCCGAGTGATGTTGTCATTGGCTCGTAATTTGCCGACCAACTTGCGTTCCATCTCGCCCATCCAGGGCTCAGGCCTCAAGCCGAGCAACAGAGGAAGTTGTTGCTTGGTGGTGTACCCGACGCGATTATGCAGCAGACGCCCCATCACGACATCTGGGTCGTGCTTCAAGTCCTTCCAGTCTGCGAAGCGATAGGATTCGACTCGATCCAACAACTCGTGCATCTTCTGAAACAGGACATGTGCCTCGAGAGCCTTGAGAGGGTTTTCGTACAACTTGAATGACTTTTTTAGGAGTAGGTTCTGGAGGTTTCGATATTCAATGACTTTCTCCACGCCACCGGTGATGTAGTGTTCATCGACGCGGAGAATGAATTCGCCATCATTGGTCTGTCGGTAGAATCCAATTGTGACCACATTTCGCACTTCTAATTCGTGCAGAAGGTTCTCAATCATTCTCTCTGGAAATGGCAATCTATCAATCAGCTGCGCCATGGTCATCGGACCTTCACTGCCGAGCATATCGACCAATTTAACCCGCAGGCACTCATGTGGGTCTGAGAGTGGCACATCCTTCCAATCAGTAGGATCAGTGCCGGAATATTTTATGCCCATCTTGTAGGTCAAACCACCGGTATATACCTCTCTGAGATCCTCCATCTCCTCGATATCGTGGGTGGCCAACACTCCGAGCGTACCATGGATGTCAGCCATCCGCTCAGAAAACCATTTGTGGTCGACCTGTTCATTTCCTGTCTCGCTAACTCTGATAATCGCATTTTTGTCGATCAATTCGAGAATCCATTCTCGAATCTCTTCCTGATCGATCCCCTCCAACTTGTCTTCGTAAAGTGGATTCTTGTGATGCTTGTCCAATCCCCCACCCATCTCCATCAATTGAAGAAGTGAGTCAGCATCCTTCGGTATCGCAACCTTGTCACCGTAGTAATCGTTCACCTGCGACTCGTCGAGGTCTGTGGCGAGAGCCCGTTGGCCGAGGAGCCGGCGGAGAATCTCGGGGTCAATGTCCTTGATGAGATAAGCGCGGGTGCGCATCGAGAGCAGGTCCTCAAAGGCGGACATGTAGAGGTTCATTCCCAAAGGGGAGGGGAGTTTCACCTTGCTGTGGAGAATGCGGGAATCACCAGAAATAACATCGTTCACAAATTGCTCAAGCCCTTTCAAATCGAGATCAGAGTGGAAGATTTCGTTGCATGTCTCTCTGATGAGAAGAGAGTCCGTCGTCGCCCTGTGGGCCTTGAACAGTGCTTCGGCCTTCTGCTGGAACTGCTGGGGTGATACTTCCTCCGCCCCTATTCGCCTCGGAATTATCAGGCTACGTCCTGCTATCTCTCTGAACCTCTTGGCGAACAGTTGGGTGTCCATCAGATATCGTTCAATCACATTTCGTTGGTCATTCGCCTCAAAAATCGCTGGAAAAGAACTTGGATCCACATGGCCTGACAGTTTGATGAGGAAGCCATTCTCATCGAAGGACATCTCGTGAACTTGGATTTCGTTCATCTGCGCCAAGCCAGCGAAGAAATATCCGAGTGTGAGGTTGAACGCCCTGCCGCGGCAGGTCGTCACCATGTAGGTGGGCACCCCTCCCGCTATCTCCTCCATCATGATTCGATTCTGTGCAGGGACTTCGAACGACTCCGCGACATGTTGCTCCATGAACCGAGCAACACCCTCCGCAATTGGGGAAGACATCCCATAGCCCTCCTTGAGGAGCACCCTCGGGTCACGTTGGCGACGGAGGGAGAGCATGGTTGCGCCTAACAGGTCTAGCACTGCAACAGACAGTTCATGGCTGCGGCTGAGCGCTTCGCCTGACCAGGATGGCACGGTGGGTCGGAAGCCTGTCACCGGAGTGACATTCACCCTTGAGCCCTGAATTGACTGAATTCGATAGGTGGTACCGCCCAACATGATGACATCACCAGGTCGAACACTCGAGACGAAGGAGGAGGATAGTTGACCAATCATCGAGCCATCTGTGTTGAGGACGAGGTAGTTGTTGTCGGGGGCAATCGTTCCGACATTTGTATAG